>JAKEFK010000007.1 GCA_022616075.1 bacterium | reverse complement strand
TTCGAATAAATTAGAATGAACAGGATCGCTAAGCAATGCGAAGAGTGTTTTCCGGAATGCAAGCTGGAGTTCAAAGCCGCTTGCAACACAAACCGCCCGGTCCCTAGCGGCCTGAACAAGAGCGTTTTCCGTTCCCAGACGGTCCAGCATCTCCCCCACCACTAAACGCTTGTATACAAGCTCTATAGCGAAGTCACCCAGGTAAAGCCGTCCTTTTCTATAATCCAGTTCGTGTGGATCTCCTATTTTCACGCGGCAACCATGCTTTTCAAAAAATTCCTGAAACAACAGGAATTCGGGATAAGTCGGTGCCTCTTTCCAATCGAGAATCGCAATTGCAGGGAGTCCTTTCCCTCCCCATTGATGATAGGCGCGCAGTAACGAATGAAATACCCGGGATCGAACCGGTAAAGTTTCCCATGAATAACTTTTTGAGAAATCCTGAAGCAGGGGCATTGCAGAAAAGACCTCGCTGAGAACGTCCCCGTAACCGATCCCTCCCGGGCTGTCGGCGTTGTACTCTACAAATTGAAAGACATGATCGGCAGAGAGAAAACCATCCAGCCGGGCACTTACCGTGGGCGAACCATAACCGGAATTCACGTGAATGATGGTCTCTTCGGCAGGAGTCAGGTCCATCTCCTTTCTCAAACGGGAATCCTCCATTAGGTGAGCGCACAATGCGTTAATGCCTTTCATTACCAGCGCGGAAGCGTTTTTTATGTATGCATACGTTTCAGCGGAAAGGAAAAAAGGCCGGAGAACAGTGCAAACCGGGCGTCCCGCCACCGATAGCCGTTCGTCCCAGGATTGCAGAATTTCGACGGTGCTGGCGAGATGTTTTTCGGATAGAAGCTGATGGTAATGCTGAATCGCTTCCGAAATCATGAATGAATAAATTTGTCCCACTGTGTTCCGGGTTTTGCCGCGGAGCGTTCCTGCGCGCGTTCGATCAGCATGTCCGCCATGTTCCGGACAACCCACGGAAAATAGAGCTCTGTAAGAGAGGAGATGTCGAAATCAGGCGCGGAGTTCATGAAATCAATGGCTACAGGAATTCCTCCGCGAACCGCAAATTCGACAGTATTCATATCATATCCAAGAGCTTCATTGATCTTGATTGCATCCGATTCAATCCTGCTGCGAAGCTCTTCGGCCAGTTTTTGATCGACATTTCGATAGCGTTCGAAATGGGATTTTCGCGGGTCCCAGTTTGTGATCAGGATTTTTCGCTTTCCCACACAAATGCAGCGGACGTATTGTTCCCATTGAATGAACTCCTGCAACATCATGCAAAGACGCCCCGAAGAATTGTAGGCTGCCAGTAGTTCCTCAAGTGAATCCACACGGTGGACGTCTTTCCATCCTCCGCCCCAGTGTGGTTTCAGAATAGCCGGAAGACCTGTGTATTCAACAATTGCCTTCCAATGCAGCGGATGTTTTAGATTTCTGAGACTTTCAGGAACAATGCTTTCGGGGTAGGAATGAGAGGGGATAATCAACGTTTTGGGGACCGCAATTCCAATTCGTTCCGCAAGGGCAGTTCCAAAAAATTTGTCATCAGCTAAACGCCAGAACGGATTATTGATGACAATCGTTCCGGAGAGAGCAGCTTTTTTCAAAAAAGCCTGGTAAAAAACAACTTCATGGGAAATGCGGTCGAGAATCACATCGTAAGAAGAGGTTTCTTCGGTTGTGATTTGCCCCGTTTGAACGTATTCGGCCGCCACACCGGCGCTTCTACCGTTGATCTCTGCTATCAATGCATCGGGGAACGAACGTTCCCGCCCAACGAGCAAACCGATTTTGATCACAAGCCACCTTTGGTAGGAAGTAGCGCGGACGTCTCGTCTCCGGTACTGGCAGGCGGGACGCCCGCACTACTTCCAGCTAATTTTTCCGCTTTAGTTGATCTTTCAGTTTATCGCGGAAACGCCGGCTCATCAAAAGGCTGGTTCCATCCTGAAGCCGGACGCGATAATCACCGTGGAAAAGGGATTGCAGTTCGGAAACGCGGTCGATGTTTACAATTGTGGACCGGTGAATACGGAAGAATTTTTGTGGATTCAACTGATTCTCTAAAGCGGTCATCGCTTCCCGAATCATGTGGGATTTCTTTCCGGCGTGAACCATGGCGTAGTTGCCTTTGGCTTCTATCCAATCGATTTCACCGGTTTTTACAAAGAAAATGCGTCCTTCTTCTTTGATGATCACCCGCTCCAGATACGAAGGGTTTTTGGATTCGAGATCCTTTAGAAGCCCGCTAATATGATGGTCCCATTCGGATTCTGTGCGCAACATCACTTTGGCCCGTTCTACAGCCCGTTCAAAACGCTCGTCATCGACAGGCTTCAGTAGATAGTCCAGCGCGTGAACTTCAAACGCCTGAACGGCATATTTGTCATAAGCGGTGACAAAAATAATGTAAGGAAGTTTTTCAGGGTTGAGATAATTCAGTACGCCAAAGCCATCCATCTCCGGCATTTGAATATCAAGAAGCACGAGATCAGGTCGTTTCTGCGAAATCGATTCGACCGCCTGTACACCATTGGCGCATTCGCCGATGACTTGCAGTTCCGTATCCTTCTGCGCAAGAATTCGCATCCCTTCCCGCGCGAGCACTTCATCATCCACGATCAAACAGCGAATCTTTTTACTCATGAACCGGGATCTCCAGGATGGCTTCCACGCCACCTTCCAAAACATTCTCCAGAACAAATCGATACGATTCTCCAAAGGACTGTTCCAGTCGCTTTTTTGTATTGGACAGACCGACTCCCTCTTGAAAAGCATCAGGTAGTCCGGGACCATCGTTCCGGATACGAACCTGCAACACCCCATTCTTCCTTGCTGTTGTGATCTCAACGGTACCGGGACTGGATCGCGAAGCAATCCCGTACCGGATCGCATTTTCAACGATCGGCTGAAGGATGAGATTGGGAATCCGGAGGTTTAAGGTTGCTGGATCGATATTCATTCGCACGGTTAAACGATCCTGAAAACGGACCTTTTCGATTTCCAGATAACAGCGGAGGAATTCCAGTTCCTGTTGCAGATCAACATCCTGAGTTCCGGAATTTTGCAAAGTTAACCGCAAAAAGTCGGCAAGGCGCACGATCATTTTCTTGGCAGTTTGAATATCCACATGCTCCGAACCGGATCGCTGAAGCAACGAAGAAATGGAATTCAAAGTGTTGAACAGGAAATGCGGATGCAGCTGCATTTTGAGCGCCTGCAGCTGAGCTTGACTCAACTGGGCCTGCAGCTTCACGGCCGTCACCCGTTTTTCCTGAAAGGAACGATAATACTGAACAGCGTGTGCAAATCCCACAGTGGCCCAGTAGATCAAAACATCATAGTGAAAGTACCAGATGAAATTGAATTCGAATTTTTCAAACCAGGAAGGATGATTTCCATCCAGGGCTTCAAACAGCATCAAAACTGTAACAGCCAGCACAACATGAAAAGTAGCAAATGCCGCGCTGGCTGGAAGATGGATCCAAATCGCTTCACGCCACGTTTTTGCATCGAGAGGATAACGCTTTGAGAGCTTGATGATAGGAATCGCTAGGAATGCCCACAAATACCAGTCCGGCAATGTGGATCGCATGGCTTTGGTGAACGGAAATATCCTGCCCTCTACGACATTGATCAGGAGATAAATCTGGGTGCTGAAAAAGAGGCCGACAGCGGTCCAGAAGAGGAACGCAAGCATCCATCGCATGACTCGCGGGTTCAGACGCATACGCCGATGATATCCAAAAAATGTCCCATGAGTACAGATTTGGGACGAACGGCGAGTGTTCAGGGATGACGTGCTGATCAAGTAGGGGCAGGTCTTGTACCTGCCCTGATAGAGCGACCACAAGGGTCGCCCCTACAACCTAGGTTAGATATGTACCTGCGCTATTTGCCTATTCCATCCTCCATCTTGAAGACGACGAGGAGATGTCGAATCTGCCGTACCTTATTTCTGACAGAAACAAAAGGAGTAAGACAATGAAATCGACATTCAACAAATTACTGATCACACTAACGTGCCTGCTGACGACATCCTTCGCGGTTTCCGCCGAAGAGATCGTCACCGGCGCTGCCGGAATCGTGCAGAGCACTGACTTTTACTGGGTAACCTTCAGCGGGGATTGCAGCTGCGATTCTGTTTTCGTCATGCAAATCGATGCGAACGGAAATATTATCAAGGCCCCTCAAGAGGTCCTGGATGTAGAAACCTATGGCGCCGGTGCATCCGCGCTCGTTAAGCTCGGAGGATCGAAGCTTGTTCTTCTCCATTGGAACAGTTTCTCCTATATGACCCGCGCAATCATCAACAAAACCACGTTAAATGCTTCAGCTATTAAGAACACTGGACTCTTCTCTTATGAGAATGAGTTTTTGCATGTCACGCAGAATAAGTCCGGCAATTTCTTGATTGCGGAAGATTACGTGGATGGCTCGTTGAACGCAGTCAAAATCAGCAAGAAAGGAATGCCGAAGGCGGGAAGCACACCAGTTGCACCGGCGGCTCCTTTGGAAAGTGATGAGGCGAGTATTTCTTCAGACGGTCTTTTCGCCGTAACGAACCGCTATTCCGATACAGGCGGAAAGGAAAAACTTTACGTTCAGCCGCTGGATGACACCGGTTCACCGTCCGGTCCTCCAAAATTGATCGCCAAATTCAAAGATGTTGAGTCGGTCGACATCACGAACCCGTTACCGGATGGAAACCGCTTCGTCGTTTATACGGTCGATGCAGGAACAACGCCGGACGACAGGCTTTACCTGCAAACAATCAGTCCAACGGGGAAAAAGGTTGGTGGTAAAAAACTTATCAATACGCCGCCTGACCGTAGTGAAGACAGCCAAACGGTCGCAATTGATCCACTTGGGCGTTTTGTGCTTTTTACAATGGGTGGAGATGATTACGGCTGCGTCGGCAACGATATTCTGGTCTATCAGGCGCTTTCTACCGATGGTTCACCAAATGGATCGCTTAAGGTGCTTGGCAGCTGTGAGCTGGTAACGGACGACATTATGAATCTGGACGTCGTGATGGAATGAAACAAGCATCACCGCAGAGACGCGGAGACGCCGAGGAAAAAAATATTCTCGTCCTGTCTCTGCGTCTCGGCGCCTCGGCGGTGAAGCTCCGCAGCTTTTAGAATTGGGTCAGCAACTCAATACTAAAACTGCGCCCATAGGCCAATGGCGCTCTGTTATCTGCGCTGTCAAAGTAAGTTTCATTCGTGAGATTGAATCCTGATACAAAGAAACTCAGGTTATCGTTCAAGAAAAACTTCATCTTGGTATTCAGAATCAAAGCCGCATCGCGTGCCGCTTCGTCCGGCCCGGAATCCGTTTTTTCAAACTGTCTGACCAGTTCAACAGAACCATTCCACCAAAAATCCTGGGGGCTGTATTGCAGTCCGGCGATCATCCGGGAGGGTGGAATATCATTGATATCGGCGCCGTTCCCATCATGGCCGCGAATCACGTGAAAATTGGAATAAATGCGAACGGTATTGAAATCGTAGTAGCCCTCCCCTTCGATTCCATAGATCACAACGTCTTGAAGGTTTTGATAGGTAAAGCTGCCATCAGCCAACCTTACTCGCGCGATAAATTCTTCGACGTCATTGCGGAATAGATAGAACGCCGCAAACTTACGATCCCTGTGATAACGAATTCCGCCATCGAACTCAAAATTTGACTCGGTCTTCAATTTTGGATTGCCGGTGATGCTGCCGCGACCGGTTTCGCCGGTAAAGAACTTTTCACTGATAGTCGCAGGGCGAAGTCCGCGCCCGACATTCCAGACAACATCCCAGTTGCTGTTGAGAGGGAAATCGCCGCCAAAATTTCCGCTCCAACCGTATTCAGAATCGGAAATAGTATCCTCTGCGTGATTGGCTGTATGAACACGCTGTAGGCGAAGCCCGCCATTTGTCAACATTTTTCCCAGATTTACACTGCTGGTAAGAAACAATCCGGTAATGTTATAACTCCCATCTTTGATAGAAAAGAAGGAACCGGTTTGGTCGAATCCCGGCCCGGATAAAGAGCGTTCAAAGGATTCCTGTCGCGCATTCACATTGGCGCGAGCGAAGTAATCAACACCGGTCCAGAATCTCCAGTTTCCAAGTGCTGCCCGTCCAACCCGGAAGCGAACTCCAAAATCATCCGTATCGTTAAAAACAATATTCCGGGCGGTGACAACACCATTGGAAACATTTTCATCTCTGGCGATCAGATCATTTGGATGAAGCCACGCCTGTACCTGAAAATCGTATACACCTTTCAGGAGCGGGTTTTGCCAGTCAACCGCGTAAATTTGATGATTCTCTTCCGGATACAAAGTCGGACTGGTTACAGCATCGCTGCTCGCTTTTTCAATGTCCTGGGTCCAGGTAGGTAAAACGAGGAAAGTCAGGGTCCCTGCATCAGAGAACCACCGTCCTTTCGCCAAAAAATTCAATCGTTTGAAACTGGACGGGAATTCCTGTCCATCACCGGATTCAAAATCACCACTCTCGCGCCGAACAGCTCCTAAAACATACTGAAAGCGATCCGTTCCATCCTTGTATGTAAGAGCTTGCCAGTTCTCATCTAAATTTGACTGATATCCAGTTCTGAAAGTCACAGACGAGGAAGTGCTCGAAGGTTCGAGCGCAAACGCGTGTATAAGACCGGACTCACCATTCGAACCGTAAAGCACAGGAGCGGGCCCGCGGGTAACGTCGATTCGATCCAGAAAAAGCGCATCTACAAAAGAAAAACTCGGACCGGTTCGGCGCTCCGAAGTAATCCGTACAGATTCAAAAAGGAGAATCGTTCTTTCGCGCGCGGATCCACGGATGCTAGGCACTTGAAACAATCCCCCCTGGCCCAGAGGAGCCACTGAAGGAATATCCTGCACGGCGTCCAGAACGGAAGTTGGGGACGCTTCTTTTGCTGGTTGAATTGAAGTGGATGGCGAAGAAACACTGGCGCCGGAAGAATCTTCCGTTCCTATAACAATCTCCTCAAACTGCAAATGTTTTGGATGCAGCACCATGTTTAAATGCAGCGGTTCCTTTTTCGTCGTGATCGTTTCTCCCCGGATTTCAAATCCGGGAGCCTCTACAAAAACTGTGTAGGTTCCTTCGGGAAGAGTGAGGACGAAATTGCCCTCATCGTCGGAATTAACCTCGACACCAAGAGGATGGACGGAAACGGTTGCCTGTGGAATGGGGTCACCTGACGGTTCTTGAACTTTCCCGGTGACCCGATTTACATCTTTAGTTTGACCGTACACCGTTGAAATGAGCAAACCAAGGACAAGAAAAATAAATCCAAAATTACGCATCTGTCGTTTGTTCTCTCGTGAAAATTTGATATAAGTTTAATATCATAGAAATAGATTTGACAAGTTTCCCTATAGGTCCTAATAATTTAAGGTACGGGCCGCCCTCAGAAACGGTCTAACAGTGAACATCACATGAAACGGTTTGAAACCGTTCCAACTACAAAGTTTATCGGTTTCTATATATTGTTTGTTTCGGTGCCACCTGTTGCGTTTTTTCTTGCGCAACGTGGGGTTCACTGGAGGTATGTAATCCCCCCTCTCATCCTTGTAACTACGATTCTTATTCGACAGTTCTACGTTTTGAGCCGGAGACACGCAGAAGACGCTTTAACAAGATTAGAGAAAGCTCTCCAAACGACGCAGGTTGGAGTGACCATTACCGATATAGAAGGGAAAATTCTTTATTTGAATTCTGCTGAAGCCCGCATGCATGGATATGAACCCGAGGAACTCGTCGGCAAGAACGTTCGCATTTTTGCGTCACCTGAAATCTGGGAAGTGAATCCACCCGACATGATTCGCGAAATGAGCAGCTGGAGAAGGGAAAGTGAGAACCTTCGAAAAGAGGGGAAATCCTTTCCGGTGCATCTGATTTCAGACGTGATCCGCAATACATCAGGAGATCCGATCGGGATCGTTACCGTTTGCGAAGATGTCACAGAACGGAGGATAGCCGAAACAAAGTTACGTGATTCGGAATTGAAATTCCGCTCAGTTGCAGAATCCGCAACGGACGCAATCGTTCTTGCGGATGGAGACGGCAGTATTATTTTCTGGAACAGCGGCGCTCAACGAATTTTTGGTTATTCGGCCCCTGAAGCAGTCGGCCAAGCGCTGACCTTGCTGATGCCGAGGCGCTATCAGGATGCGCATCGTGCTGCAATTGAGAAGCTGAGCACCGGCACGAGCTCACGTTCCACTGACAGAATCCTGGAATTTCACGGAAAAAAGAAAACGGGTGAAGAATTTCCGTTGGAATTATCACTTGGAATGTGGACCACTGCTAAAGGCACTTTTTACAGTGGAATTATCCGGGATATCACAGACAGAAAAATGGTCGAACAGGAGTTGAGACTTCACGAAGAACAATTGGAAGAATTGGTTCGCAAACGCACGGCTGAACTTGCCGAAACAAACCGGATGCTGCATATAGAAATTGTAGAAAGACGCCAAATTGAAGAAGAGCTTCGAAAAAGTGAGGAACGCTACGAGCTGGCGGTAAAAGGAGGAAAGGAAGGGCTCTGGGATTGGAATTTGAAGACGGATGAGATCTTTTACTCGATTCCATGGAAAACGATGCTCGGTTATCAAGACACGGAAGTTACGGATCAGCCTGAAGAATGGCTGAACCGTGTTCATCCGGATGATCTGCAAAAATTGAATGTCGCGCTGACAAATCATCTGGACGGCAAAACCGAACATTTTGAAAGTGAGCACCGCATTCTTCAGAAGGATGGAACTTACCGCTGGGTATTGACGCGCGGCGCCGCGATCCGGGATGAACAGGGAAATGCAGTCCGGGTTGCGGGAATTCAAAGAGATATCCAGGCTCGTAAGTTGCTGGAAGCGGATTGGAAGCAACGAGCTTTCTGTGATGCCCTGACTGCCTTGCCAAACCGCGCACTGTTTATGGAACGATTGGATCAAGCTCTACACCGGATCCAACGGCAACGCGAGTTGATGGTGGCGGTCCTCTACGTAGACCTGGACTATTTCAAAAATATTAATGATACATACGGACATCGCGTGGGAGATCAACTTTTGATTGCAGTATCGCGAAAACTGAAAGGATGCGTGCGACCAAGCGACACGCTTGCAAGAATCGGCGGCGATGAGTTTACTATTTTATTAGAAGACTTGAAGGTCGCGGACGAAGCGATTCGTGTAGCCGAACGCGTTTGTTCGGAATTGCGGGAACCATTTTACATTGACAACTTTTATATCCAGACCAGCGGAAGCATCGGGGTTGCCGTCAGCTCAGAGGACTATGAGAAAGGAGAAGCACTTTTGAACGATGCGGATCTGGCCATGTATCTGGCTAAAGATCAGGGGCGATCCCGGCACGAAGTCTTTCAAATTCGCAAAACCTCATAAAGAGCGCCGGCTTCCAGCCTGCATTACGGAGCTCAGGCAT
>JAKEFK010000006.1 GCA_022616075.1 bacterium | reverse complement strand
TCAATTTGGAAGCATCAAGCTTCAGTTACTGCAAACTTATGCTTCTACTTACACTCACCACGCGCGACGCGAAGGCGATTTTATGGCTGGGGGACAGGGATTTGAACCCCGATAAACAGATCCAGAGTCTGCTGTACTGCCGTTGTACGATCCCCCAGCACAATGAGAATTGGGGAAATAGAAGATAGCATCCAACAATACTTATTGCAAACTTAAGATGGCAGAGGGCACGACGCGACAGACGCACAGACGCCAGACGCGACAGACGAACGTCAGGGACGCGCTGTATCGCGTCCCTGCCGTTTACTTTCTTGGATTGGACCGGAACGCCATCTTGCGGGGGATATGGGCTCCGGGATAGAGGAGGTTTAATATCGCGGTGGTGGTTCTCCTGCTGTTTGAACGGTAATGATGCCGGACATCGTATTGGATCCATGAACCTGACAGAAATAAGGAAATGCTCCTGCATCCGTAAAACGGAAGGTGAACGTTTGGCCGCGGTTCAAGTTGCCACTGTTAAAAATCAGCCCGGCGCTCGATTCGGATCCGCTTGTAACCGTGTGCGGGTTGTTTCCATTCACTGTCCAGGTAACGGTATCCCCCGCGCTGATGGTCAGATTGCCATTTCCATTTGTTGAGGAAAAGAAATTATCTCCAATCGTTATATTTTTGCCGGCAGACGTACTTTGAAAAAAGAAAAGCGCTCCGCGGATGCGAAATGTTGCTGCACTTCCCGCAGCGATAGCATCGGCGTCTTCGGTGGAATCTTCCCAGACAACAATGGCATTTCCAACCTGAGCATCGTAAGAAGTTGTCGGGTTTAGAGCGTTGGTGAAATCCGAGGTCGCCACATCGAACGGATTATTCTGCACGGAACCTGAGGAGGTGAGCGCCATGGCGCGAACTCGATTCCCGAAAGTCCAGACCGGAACGAATTGATTGTTTCGTGAATCAAACAGGATGCTTGTTTGCTCCGAATTATCATCCGATTCACCTGTAATCGATACTGCTCCGCCGGCAACACGCCCGGAACGCGCGACTTTCCTGCGTTTGAGCGTATCGTTATCGCTCCAGAAAGCGAAACCGGTTCCTGCATCTGAAAAACTGGAATCAGCGAAAACAGAATTCAAATCCGGATCGGAAGGAGATACGGTAAGCGCCTTATTCTTTTGCAAAGAGCCATCCGGTTTGATTCGCAGTCCAATCAATTTAGCCGCAGTCCCATCCGATTCTGTAAGCAGAGCCAGCAATTTTCCCGTGTCCTGGTTTGTGGAGATGTTCAAGGACCGGTAAGTGTTGCTGCCGGAAGCCTGTTTCAATGTAAGCACGGAGCCTGACGGGGTTCCATCTGCATTCAACAAAATGCTTTTGACAGACGTGCCGCCATCACTGATCCAGAAGAGCAGGAATTTTTCATCGACCGGATCAAACGAAAGTCGCGGAATCGAACCGGTGACACCAGCCTCTATTTCTTGCGCCCCGCCAACTTTCTTTAAAAGATTGTTGAAAAGCTGAACCTGAAGTCCGGAGGCATTTTCGTAGGCGAGTAGATAGTTATAGTTCACCGAATCAAAAAAGATATCGAAGCTCTGCGGTGCGCCACTGACTTTGCTTGCGAGTGTTTTTTTGGAGCGTAATTTGCCATCCGATTCAATACGCCGTCCAATGATTTTGTCGGTTGACCCTTGTCTCCAGGCGACCAGCCATTGATGATCAAAACCGTTTCTCACAATGCGAGGAGTTCCCTGAACGCCGGAAAAATCTTTCGAAGAAATCTTGAATGTTTTAATAACCGTTTGCGCGGATGCGGCTGCGATCCCGATGAACAGAACTAGTATCGCAAGAAAAATTCGCCTGCACATGATGATGATCCTCCTACAAATCCTATTTACGTAGTAAACCGGTTGACAGTCAAGAAAATGGGCATTATTTAACGTTTGCATAACAATTAACAAAGTAGCGCGGGCGTCTCGCCTGCGAGTCCTGCGAGTCGCTGGCCAGAGGCCCGCGCTACTTTGCTTATGTTAATCTCTTCCTTGTATGTCGCTTGCTAGAAAGGCTGGAGCATTCTCGATTGCGACCCTGATCAGCCGGATTCTCGGATTGATCCGTGAAATGGTGCTGGCCAAATATTTTTCGGTGTTTGCGACGGATGCATTTTTTGCGGCGTTCCGGATTCCCAATTTGTTGCGGGACCTGTTTGCAGAAGGGGCGTTAAGCGCGGCTTTTGTTCCGACTTTTACCGACTATTCACAGAACAAAGGCAAAGAGGAAGCGTGGCGGCTCGCAAATATCGTCCTGAATTTATTAACAATCATTCTCAGTCTACTGACTCTGATCATCCTTTTTGGAGCGCGATATCTGGTTTATGCCCTGGCGTCAGGCTTCCGCGAAATTCCGGGAAAAATTGATCTGACAGTCCAGCTCACGCAAGTGATGGCTCCGTTCCTTCTGGTGGTCGCGCTTGCGGCTGCAGTGATGGGGATCCTGAACACACAGGGTCGTTTCTTTCTTCCTGCTGTTGCGCCCGCATTCTTCAACGTCGCCAGCATACTCGCAGGGATTTTTCTTGCGCCTCAAATGAAACGCTTCGGCGTAGAACCGATTGTCGCCATGGCAATCGGCAGTCTGGCAGGAGGCGCGCTGCAGCTATACGTTCAGCTTCCTTCCCTTTACCGCTGTGGCTACAAGTACCAGAGCGTCATTCAGTGGAATCATCCCGGCGTTCAACGAATTTTCGGCCTGATGATTCCGGCGATGTTCGGACTGGCCGCAACCCAGATCAACATTCTAATCGACAATCAGCTCGCATCTTATCTTGGCGATGGCCCGGTGTCCTGGCTGAACTATGCTTTCCGGCTTATGCAGCTGCCGATCGGAATTTTTGCGGTCGCCATCGCAACGGTGAATCTGACAACGGTTTCACGAAAAATTGCTTCTAATGATTTAGAAGGAGTGAAATCGGATTTAAGCGATGCGATCAAACTTGCAGCATTCCTGGATATTCCCGCAACAATGGGTCTTATCTTTCTTCGTTATCCGATTGTTCAGGTTCTCTACGAACGCGGACGGTTTCTTCCGGAGTACACCATTTTTACCGGGGATGCCGTCCTTTTTTATTCACTCGGACTCTTCACGTACTCTCTGGTCAAAATTTTTACTCCCGTTTTCTATGCGTTGAACGATACGAAAACGCCCGTGAAATATGCGGCCTATGTGATCGGCGCAAAAGTCATCGTGAATCTCGCTTTGATTAAACAGCTCGGCTTCCTGGGGCTGGCGCTTGGAACGTCTGTTGCTTCCCTGATCAATGCTTTCCTTCTATTCCGGGCGCTCGAAAAGAGAATCGGGCATTTTGCGGACCGGCGCCTTTATCTGTCGATCCTCAAGATTACGGTGGCAGCCCTGATCATGGGCGCCGGCGCGTGGGCGTTGCATCTCTGGATGTCTGAAATTTTCGGCGCAGACAACCTGATGGAGCGCGCGACGGCCCTTGCCATCAGTATATTCGGAGCTCTCGGGATTCTGTTCGTCTCCAGTCACTTGTTGAAAATCGAACAAGCTACAGAGATGTTGAATTTTGTGCGAAAACGTCTCCCGTAACCGTTATACTTATAAATATGATCCCATTGGAAGAAAAATCAGAACTCATTTACGACTGGAACAAGCTCGAAGAGCAACCCCGGCCAAAAAATCTATTGCTCGATGATGAAACGCTGCGCGACGGTTTGCAATCCCCTTCCGTAAAAGATCCTTCGATCGATCAAAAAATTCGTTTGCTCCATTACATGGATCAGCTTGGCATCGACACGGCAGACATCGGTTTGCCGGGAGCCGGACCAAGAGCAAAGGCGGATGTGCTCGCTCTTGCAAATGAAATCGGGCGAGCAAAGTTAAAAATCAAACCAAATATCGCAGCCCGAACGGTTATTTCCGACATTGATCCGGCGATTGAAATCGCTCAGAAGACCGGAGTCGAAATTGAGGTGTTTTGTTTTCTGGGATCGAGCCCGATCAGACAGTACACGGAAAACTGGACCATCGATATCCTCTTAAAACACACCGAAGCTGCGATGACACACGCTGCAAAAAGCGGACTTCCGTGCAGTTATGTTACGGAGGATACCACCCGTTCGGATCCGGAAACTCTGGAGAAGCTTTACAAAACAGCAGTGGAATGCGGCGCCCGTGGCGTCGTGATCGCAGACACTGTCGGACACGCTACGCCGGCGGGAACCACGGCGCTGGTCCGTTACATTCGCAAAGTTGTCGGCGACAAAATCCGCATTGACTGGCATGGACATCGCGATCGCGGAATGGGCCTCTCCAATGCATTTGCAGCGTGGATGGCAGGAGCCGACCAGGTGCATGGCGCCGCAATCGGCCTGGGAGAACGAGTCGGAAATACTCCCATGGATTTGCTGCTTGTCAATTTGCGGTTGTTGGGATGGATCGATCGCGATCTTTCCTGTTTGAAAGATTATTGCCAGCTGGCTTCCGAAGCCACCGGCATTGCCATTCCTCAAAACTATCCGGTTGTTGGAAAAGACGCATTCCGAACGGCAACAGGAGTTCATGCAGCAGCTGTAATTAAAGCTTACAAACGAAAGGATGAATGGCTTGCTAACCATGTTTACTCCGGTGTTCCCGCGTATCTCTTCGGATTGCGGCAAAAAGTAGAAATTGGGCCGATGAGCGGAAAATCGAACGTGCTTTTCTGGCTGAGCGAACATGGCATTGAAGCAACGGAAGAACGAGTGACCCGCATTTTCGATGCAGCAAAGAAATCGGACCGTCTTCTAACGGACGAAGAAATTCAAACGCTCGCGCAGTAACGCACCCATGAACAATTCATTTCCTCTCAACGCCAGCCCGGCCCTCTTGCGGGATTTCGACCTACTCCTGGATTATGTCGATAACCATATAAACGAATATGTGCGGGATCTAATCCAAATTTGCGAAGTTCCAGCCCCCACTTTCCACGAAGAGAAGCGTGGCAAATTTTTTGCTTCCTTTTTTCGCGACATCCCGAATGTGCATTTGGATGATGTGGGCAATGTGATTATCCCCGTTTCGCGAAACGGAGGACCGCATGTCGTACTTTCCGCGCACCTGGACACGGTTTTTTCGTTCGCGGAAATTGTTGTAACTCGAAGCGGCACGGTTTTGCAGGCTCCGGGAATCTCGGATGATTCCGCCGGGCTCGCCTGTTTGATCCTGCTTTACCGCGGACTGAGACAGGCAGGATTTCTCACGAAGGGATCACTGACCTTGCTCGCAACAGTAGGAGAAGAAGGCCTGGGGAATTTGCGCGGCGCCCGTAATTTTTTCGATAAGTTTCCTGAACCGGTGGATTATTTTATTTCGCTGGATGGATGCGATGCAGATCGGCTTGTGACCGTCGGCCTGGCGAGCAAGAGACTCCGGATTTTTTTGCGTGGCCCGGGAGGCCATAGTTGGGGCGATGCAGGCCTGGCTAATCCGATTCACGTTGCGGGAGAATTTCTTTCCAAAGTGGAGCGACTCGTGCTACCTCAGAAACCCAAAACCACCTTGAATGTGGGAATCATTAGCGGAGGAACGTCCATCAATACGATTCCGACAGAAATGTCGATGGATCTCGATCTGCGAAGCGAATCGATGGAAACTTTGATTTGGCTGGATCAATGGGTATTTAAGACTTTGCAAGAGAATCTGGAGAACAAACCTGCTATTCATTCCGAAATGGTTGTTGTCGGCAACCGGCCGGCTGGAGCGATCGCGGAGAATCATGTACTGGTGCGGCAAGCAATCTCTGCTAACCGGCGTTTTGATCTAGAAGCAAAGCTGGAGACCGGCAGCACCGATTCCAATATCCCTTTCTCGCTTGGAATTCCTGCACTCACCATGGGGGTCGGGGGCGTCAGCGGAAAAATACACACTCCCGAAGAATGGTATGACGTGCGTGGCGCCGAAGCGGGAATCAAAAGAACAGCACTGTTAGTTGCAGAATTATTAAACGGGACGACGCAATAGTCGCGTTCCTGAGATTTATGTGTAGGATTTTCTTTCTCATCATCTCTCTCTTTTTCACTGCGGTAGCTTCAGCGCAGACGAATCCTCTTTTTGACAAGCTGCAGGATGCGATTTTGAAACGCAATGAGCGGGCCTTTCTTGCGTTAGTCCTGCCCGATTCGCAAATTCGGCAGAAGGAATTCTTCAGATCTGTCCTCGCTTTTCCGTACGTAAGTGGCGTGATCCGACTCGCAGAAGAAAAAGGAGACAAACTGGTTCTCCATGTTTTTCTGCAAGCGAGCGATCAAGCGCGTTTTGAATCCTGGATTGTGCGAACACAAGAGGATCAGAATCAATCGCGAATTCGCAATTGCCAGGCGATCAATGCGATCAGCGGTCTCTATCGTCTGAGAATGGGAGACCGGCCTTTCATCGTTCGCAATTTAAAATACAAGCACGTGGACGCAACCATTCATTTTCAACAGGGGCATATCTTCCATATCGAAACGGGATCAAAGCTTGCGGGAATTTTCTTTCTCGGTGAGGCTTCCTTTGAATTCGATCCGCCCGATCCCATTGAACGCCAGCAGGTAAACTTGTTCGTAAAACAGCCCAGAGTTCAGACCACCGCCACAAGCATTTTTATTCGCAGTTCTCCTGACACACTCGAACACATGCTGGAACCTCTTGCGAAACAAACGCCGGACCAAAATCCAGGCCTTTATGCAAAGGCACAGTCCGAGTCAAAAAACGTTGAGCGGAATGTCTATAGTGTGCGTGTTCCTTTCAGCGATGAATTATGGTTTGCCCAGATGGAAGAAGGGGAACTCTATTGCGAAATGAAAACAGCTCTTGGCACATTGCAATACCAGCATTCCCCGGGAGAAGCGGATGACATTTTGCTGGCGCAAAAAGATAAAGACCAGATCATTTCACTCTACAAATCAAATCCGGAAAAGTCTGCGGATGATTCAGTTAATGATTTCAAAATCCAATCTTACAAAATGAAAATGCGCTTTCAGCCGACCGCTACACACCTCAGCTCCGTAACCGAGGTTAAACTGAAAAGCGCGATCGATACCACCTCCATCGTCTTCCGCCTCAATCCGGAGCTGCGCGTCTCGCAAATCCGCAGCAGTCAGGGATATTTGATTTACTTTCAAGAAAAGCAAACGAACAACCTGCATCTGATCCTTAACGAAACGCTCGAAAAAGGAAAAGAAATACTTTTGGAATTCTACTACCAGGGAAAAATAGCGCCTGAAAAACGAAGCTCAGAAACGATGTTGCTGCAGACCGGGTCCGATGATTTCTATCTACCACCTACGTACTTATATTCCAATCAGTCCCTCTGGTATCCGCAGCTTGCATCCAGACCTTACTCGGGCGTGGAAGCCTCCATCACAGTTCCGGAGAATTATGCGGCGATCATCAACGGTGTCCGAACCGGTGTGGATAGCACGAAGGGAAATGTCACTTTTTCTTACAAGTGTCTGCTTCCGGCAAAGTATTTTTCACTTTTCGTTGGCCGGCTCGATTCTCATCTACGCCATGAATCGATTGTCCCGATCGACGTTTATTACTTGAGCCTCGATAAGAACGCTGCCAAGGATTACGCTGCCGCGGCCGATCGCATGCTGCGATTTTATTCGGGCTATTTCGGAACTTATCCGTATCAGAATCTCGCGATCATTCTCCGGCCGGTGCATCAACCCGGCGGACATGCTCCCGCCACGGTTGCAATTGTGAACCGTGTGTTCAAGTTCTTCCAAAGAAGGTTTGGCAGAGACCCGCTTCATGTTCCGGAGTATCCGCACTTTTTGCTGGCTCATGAAATAGCCCATCAGTGGTGGGGACAAACGGTCGGTTGGAAAACCTACCATGATCAATGGCTATCCGAAGGATTCGCCCAGTTCGCCGCATGGGAATATATACGATCGCAACAAGGGGACGCAGCCTGGAAAAGACTGGCGGACATCTTCCAGGAGTGGGTAGAAGAGAAATCATATGCAGGCCCTCTGATTCTGGGAGCGCGCCTGGGACACATTAAAGATGATCCGCAGGCTTATTCGGCATTGCTTTATAACAAAGGAGCTTTCACGCTGAACATGTTAAAGCACTGGATGGGCAAAGAGAATTTTTTAAGTTGCCTGAAAGAGTTTTTTGAAGCGTATCAGTTCAGGAGGGTTGGGGTTGAAGAATTCGTGCTGATTGCACAGAAACATTCCAAAGAAGATCTCAAACCATTCTTCCAACAGTGGCTTTACCGGTGGGACCTTCCTGAAATTCGCTGGTCCAGCCGGACAGAAGTGGCTGGATCGGATCTTGAGTTAAAAGTAAAAATTCAGCAAAACCAGGAGAATCTCTACCAATTAAGAATCCCCATGCAGGCGAAAAGTAAAACCGGAGAACTCTTCCGTTTTGTTGCGTCCATAGAAAAACAGGAAGAAGAAGTGCGCGTGACGCTTCCGTTTGTGCCGGCTTCCCTTGAAATGGATCCTCTGCATGAAACGCTGATGAAAATGTCAGTCCCCGGTAAATAAACCGCCAAGGCGCCAAGAACGCCAAGCTGAATCCAAACATAAGTATTTTTCTTGGAGTCTTGGCGTCTTGGCGGTTAATATTAGATATGACCTCCTTCAGAGGACGAGTCAAGGCGCGCATACTCGATGCGCCCTCCATTCACCGGGCGCTCAACAGAATGGCTCATCAGATTCTCGAACGGAATCCTAACCTGGACGAAATGGAGCTGATTGGAATCGGGGAACGGGGGAATCTGCTCGCACAAAGGTTGGCGAGCATCTTTAGAAACCTGGAGGGAAGAACGATTCCAGCAGGAGCTTTAGAATCGAAAAGAAAGTACAAGACAATTGTGCTCGTGGATGCTGTGATTTTTACAGGACGCGCCGCGCACCACGCGATCGCAAGCATCCTTGCTCAGGAACCGGTCGAATGCATTCAACTCGCCGTGCTCGTGGATCGGGGAAACCGGGAAGTCCCTGTGCACGCTGATTACGTCGGAAAGAGTGTGCCTACGGCGGCGGATGAGTACGTTGAAGTTCGATTGAAAGAACTGGACAATGAAGAACAAGTCGTGATTATGGAAAAACACTGAATGCATCTGCTGCTAAAGAACGGCCGTTTGATCGATCCTTCCCAACAACTGGATGACTTGCTGGATATTCGCATCGCAGGAAACGAGATCGCGGAAATCGGACGCAATCTGAAAACAGACGGGGCTCAAGAACTGGACGTGACCGGTCTCATACTAGCGCCGGGGTTCGTCGATATTCATGTGCATCTGCGGGAACCTGGCAAAGAAGAAGCGGAAACCGTAGCGACCGGGACGCGCGCAGCGGCCGCCGGGGGCTTCACAGCAGTCGCATGCATGCCGAACACGAGTCCTCCCAATGATAGCGCGGCAACTACTGAATTCATACTACAAAAAACGAGAGAAGCGGGCGGTATTCCGGTTTATCCGATCGCTGCGGTCACGGTTGGCCAGCAAGGAACGGAACTGACCGACTTCGCGCAACTCAAAAATGCGGGAGTGGTTGCGGTTTCCGATGACGGTAAACCGGTGTTTGATTCTTTGCTGATGAGACGGGCACTGGAAAACGGCAAGCAATACGACATGCCAGTAATCGATCATTGCGAAGATCCTTACCTGTTCAAAGGAGGCGCGATGAACGAAGGGATTTGCGCAACACGTCTCGGAATTCGCGGGATTCCAGCGGAAGCAGAAGAAATCATGGTGGCCCGGAATATTTTGCTC
Organism: bacterium; assembly: GCA_022616075.1. Taxonomy (NCBI): domain Bacteria; species bacterium. The sequence continues at coordinate 27,363 of JAKEFK010000006.1, read as the reverse complement.
GCGAAATTGACTCGCGGACATGTGCACCTTGCGCATTTGAGCACGGCCGGTTCGATGGATCTGGTTCGCAGAGCAAAAGCGGACGGCACTTCCGTGACCGCGGAAGTAACACCTCATCACTTTACTTTGACAGAGGAAGCGGTTGAACAGTATGGAACAAACGCCAAAATGAATCCGCCTCTCCGGTCACAAAAGGATGTCGATGCGGTTTTGCTTGCGCTCTCCGATGGAACGGTGGATGCCATTGCATCGGACCATGCGCCGCATCCTGCGAGCACAAAAACGGTAGAGTTTCATCGGGCGGCTTTCGGCATCATCGGGCTGGAAACAGCTGTATCGCTGGGTTTGGACAGACTCTGCAATTCGAGCGCCATCGGATTAAAACGTTTTGTTGAATTATATAGCCTGAATCCTGCGCGAATTCTAGGCATCGCGCGCTGCATACGGGTTGGCACAGAAGCCAATCTGACATTGTTTCATCCTTCGAAGCAGTGGACAGTCGATGCTTCAAGGTTCTTCTCAAAAAGCAGAAACACACCGTTTGATGGCTGGTCACTTCGTGGCTGCCCCGTGATTACAATTTCCCGCGGTGAAATTGTCTGGTCCTCTATGAACCGCCAAGACGCCAAGGCGCCAAGGCGCCAAGATAGAATTTAACTTTTTCTTTTTCTTTACTTGGCGTTCTTGGCACCTTGGCGGTTTAAAATTAGATGCTTTTCCGGAAGGCTTCCAGTGCCTGTTCTAAATCCTGCTCCCCGTGAGCCATGCTGATGAAATTCGTTTCAAACTGGGATGGCGCCAGATAGATACCCTGATTCAACATGTTCCAGAAGAATTGTGCATAGGCCTTCGTGTCGCACTCCTTTGCCTCTTTGAAATTCTTCGGAGGCTTTGCGCGAAAGAACAACGTGAACATTGATCCGAAGGTAACCAACGAGATTCCTTTGCCTGTTAAAACCTCGCGAAGAGCATCAAAGAACTTTGTTGAACGCTGGTCCAGCTCTCTGTAAAGCGATTTGTTATGTAGAATCTTCAAAGTCGCAAGCCCGGCAGCCGATGCGACAGGGTTTCCGGAAAGTGTTCCAGCCTGGTAGACAGGTCCCAAAGGTGCGATGCAACGCATGATTTCAGCGCGTCCGCCGTACGCCGCCAGGGGCATTCCGCCACCGGCAATCTTTCCGAGACAGGTCAGATCGGGCCTGATTCTGTAATATTCCTGAGCCCCGCCATAGGAAACCCGAAACCCTGTGATCACTTCATCGAAAATCAGGAGAATGTTTCGCTCCCGTGTAAACGCGCGAAGGTCCTCCAAAAACTTTCTTTCAGGAGGAATCAGGCCCATGTTCGCTGCAACCGGTTCCAGAATCACCGCCGCCGTGTCCGCAAGCACTTCTTCAGACAAATCTTCGAAGGCTTTGACAGAATTGTATGCTATGGATATAGTATTACGGCTATAGTTGCGAGGAACTCCAGCGGAATCAGGCAGATCGAACGTGGCGACTCCCGATCCGGCGGAGGTCAGCAAACCGTCATGATGGCCATGGTAACAGCCTTCGAATTTTACAATGTTGTTTTTGCTCGTAAAACCGCGTGCTGCGCGCAAAACCGACATCGTCGCTTCGGTTCCGGAGCTGACCAGACGCAGCATTTCCATGGACGGAAAAGCGCCACGTATGGATTCTGCCAGCTCGACTTCCACGGCAGTGGGCGCACCGAACGTGGTTCCTGCGGCTGCCTGCTCTTGAATCGCGCGAATCACATCCGGATGCGCATGGCCCAGAATAAGCGGACCCCAGGATCCGACAAAATCCACATATTCATTTCCGTCTGCATCCGTGATCCGGCAGCCTTTTCCACTTTTGATGAAGAGAGGGGTTCCCCCCACCGCTTTAAATGCGCGGACCGGACTGTTGACTCCGCCCGGCATCAGTTCTGAAGCGCGCTGAAACAGTTCACTCGACGTTTCTTTTTTCATAGGGAAGATGAACCTTTGAGCACTTAACTGCGGTGCTGTTCTATCTTATAAAGGAAGTGCGTTTCGCCAACGCGAATGATATCCCCTTCTTTCAAAATCGCGCGCGTCACTTTCTTTTCATTTAGAAAAGTTCCATTCGTGCTGTTCAGATCATAGAGCACGTGTCTTCCATTCTCCGGAATAACCCGGCAATGCTGGCCCGAGATCGTAATATCGTCCAATCGAATTTCATTTACGCGCGAACGGCCGATGGAAACGGGAAATGCGCGGTTCAAGGAAAATGTTTGGCCTAAGTTTTTCCCTTTGCGAACCACCAGCATCGGTGTTTCCATCAGGACAAATGTTTTGCTTAGCATCTCTTCGGATACCGGTTTTTTTTCCAGTAACTCGAGGGGGATGGCTCCGATGCGATCATCATCCAGAAGTATTTCCTGAGTGCCATCGGCGGGCGCTGTAACGGGAACCTGTATCTGCTTGGTCTGACGCGTTTCACCCGTCGAACAGACGGGGCAGATCGTTTGGTAAGGATCGAGTCGTCTTCCACACGTTGGACAAATCCGCGGTTCCGTGCGGTACGCTCTTGCAACGATGATTCCAACCACGATCACCGCCACCGCTCCCAGCAGCAGTAGCAGGATCCATTTGTACGGAACGCGGGACTCCTGCGGGCTTTCCACGGGAACACTGACCGCAGGGGGAGTCACTACTGGAATGGAGGGCCCCGGCTGCTGAACGGATGTTGGTTTTGCAGCCTCATTTTGAGGCACTGCTTTTTGTGAAGCGATGGATGTTTGCAATTGATTCACAAGATCAGTGGAAGTGATGCTGAAATACATGCCATTGGTCAGCCGCGCCATGCGCTCCAAAATCTTCCGGTTCGCTTTCCCGACACCGACAGCATAAATCGCAATTCCCTTGGAATTGGCGTAGCCAACAACATCTTCAAGCACAGTAGCGCTCTTTGTATCGATTCCATCTGAGATGATCAAAATGGCTTTGTGCTCTGCCTGAATCTCCGAAAGTTCCTTTGCGGAATCGTAGGCCGCATCGTAGATCATCGTGTAGGATTCGTTTGCTTGAACGGTCTCCAGATCCGACGGTTCGATCTTCTTCATATCGTTACCGAACTGATAAATCAGTTTTGTGCCGTCCAGTTGCGCAACGATCTCCTGAATGAGCGTTTTGGCTTTCTGGAAATCTTGAGGCGAGATGGATTTGCTGTTATCGAGCAATATGGCGGTAGCCTGCTTTTCCGCAGCAAAAAGCGGCAGCGACACGAAGACAATCAAAAAAACCAGGCACTTCTTCATGGGACCTAAGTAGAATCTTATCATAGCATTCATGGGTGGAAATTTATCTGTGCCGGACTACACGCGACCAGAAAGGAATTCTTCAGGTTGAAGAGGCTCAATTGGGGCATTTCGATAATGCTTCTTGTTTCGCGTTATCAGATACTGTGCTCTACACAAAACAGCTGCCGCAACCTGCAGTGAATCCTCGAGATCCTTCAGCGGCAGCTGTAGGGCAAAAACTACACTGGAATTGTCGGTTTCCGCAACACGCACAAAACAAAGCAACTCGCTAATGAAAGCTCTTGCATTTCTTTCGGACCCTGCAGCTCGTAGAACATAGTAAAGATTAGAAACAGAATGCCAGGCGATATATGCGGAACCGGCACGCTGCTCACACCAGTCCAAAAGCAAAGAGCTGCTCTCCGAATAGGGCTTACGGTCTGTGGCAACATCCAGCAGAATGTTGGTATCCAGCAGGATCTTCATGAAGGAGTTTTGTGATGATGTCTGAGCAAGTAATTCATTCGTGCGCTACCATCACTTCTTAACTGAAACCGTCCCTTCCATCGAGCAGAAAAGGACGTCTCATTTCCTGAAGTCATATCCCTGAGATGCTCCTCTACCATTCGGGAAACGGACGTTTTGTGACCTCTGGCCGCTTGTTTAGCCCTTGTAATCACGTTTTTTTCGACTGTAATAGTTAACTTTGTCTTCATACGTATCGATATAATCTTATACGTATAGATTTGTTCAAGCAAGCCAGGGGGGCGTTGGTGGCGGTTGAGCTGGAAGCCTACGGCTCCTTACGCCATATCGGTCGCGGGCAGTTTGGATGCGGCAACGATCTTGTCACCTTCTTCGACATCCATCAGGCGCACACCGATTGATTGACGACTCGCGATCCGTACATCATCTGCCGAATAACGGATGATCATTCCCGACTGCGTCAACATCATGATTTCATCGCCCGGATTGACTTTTTCAATGTCCACAATCAAGCCGTTGCGCGGCCTGATCTTCATATTGATCAATCCGCTTCCTCCGCGATTTTGAATCCGGTACTCTTCCAGCGGAGTCCTGCGGCCAAATCCGTTTTCGGTGATGGTGAGTAGCAAATCGTTGTTGCTCACGATTTCCATACCGACAACGTAGTCATCCGGTTTCAGCCGTATACCTCGAACACCGGTTGCAGTGCGTCCCATTTCACGGAAACCGCTTTCAGGAAAACAGACCGCTCTGCCATAGGCCGTTCCGATAAAGATATTCTGGTTTCCATCGGTTACATGAGCCGTAATGAGCTCATCGCCTTCGCGAACGTTCATGATACGGAGTCCGTTGCGGCGAATGTTTGCCAGTGCATCGAGCCGCACTTTCTTGATAATGCCCTTGCGGGAAAGGATCGTGACGTATTTTTCACCTTCAAAGCTGTTAACCGCGCGGAGGCGGGCAATCTTTTCATCCGGATCCATTTGCAAATCGAATTGGGCCATCGCTTTCCCTTTCGTGGAAGGAGGAAGATCAGGCAGCGTGTACGCTTTCAAACTGTAAACGCGCCCCTTTTGCGTAAAGATGAGAATATCGCTGTGCGTGGAAGCGACCTCCATTAAGTCGAGGAAATCCTCTTCTTTCGTTTTCATTCCAATGCGCCCTTTGCCGCCGCGTCTCTGGCGATTGAAAGAAGAAAGCGAAGTGCGCTTGATGTAACCGGAGTGTGTGCACGTGATAACCACCATTTCTTCGCGAACCAGATCCGCAAGCGAAATCTTTTTCGGTTCCTGGTCCAGAATCTCGGTCCGGCGTTCATCACCGTACTTCTCTTTCATTTCCTGCAGCTCTTCGATGATGATCTTGTCGATCAAAGCAGGTTTCGCAAGAATCTCTTTGAGCTTCTCGATTTGTTTCAGTAATTCGGTGTGTTCATCAACGATCTTTTGACGTTCCATCGACGTCAGGCGCTGCAACTGCATATCGAGAATCGCCTGGGCCTGAATTTCGGTCAGTTGAAATGTGGCAATCAAACCTTCGCGCGCTTCTTTCGGGCTGGCGGAACGGCGAATCAAACTGATCACGGCATCCAGATGATCCAGCGCAACGATCAAGCCTTCCAGAATATGAGCGCGCGCCTGGGCTTTTTTCAGCTCAAACTCGGTTCTGCGATGAACAACTTCGCGGCGGTGAAATACAAAATGCTCCAGGATGTCGCGCAGGTTCAATACCTGAGGTTTTCCATCCACAATGGAGAGAAAAATCACACCGAACGTGTCATGAAGACGGCTGTGTTTGTAAAGATTATTCAGAATGACTTCTGCGTTTTCGCCGCGGCGAAGCTCAATCACAATGCGCATTCCGTGACGATCCGATTCGTCGCGCAGATCGCTGATTCCTTCGATCCGCTTGTTGCGCACCATATCGGCAATTTCTTCGATCAGCTTTGCCTTGTTTACCTGATAAGGAATCTCATGAACGATGATCGCTTCACGAGTTCCCTTCTCCATTTTTTCAATCGTGGCTTTTGCGCGGACCTGAATGGTTCCGCGGCCCGTTTTGTAGGCGGTGGCAATATCGCTGCGCGAATAAATTGCGCCTCCGGTTGGAAAATCCGGACCCGGAATGTATTCCATCAATGTGTCAATGTCGGCTGCCGGATTCTGAATTAAATGAATCAGCGCATCACAAACTTCATTCAGATTGTGCGGAGGCACATTGGTAGCCATCCCGACCGCAATCCCGGAAGAACCATTCAACAGAAAATTAGGGATCCGTGTGGGCAGAACAATCGGTTCGTTTGTCGTTTCATCGAAGTTGGGTTGAAAGTTGACCGTTTCCTTATCGATGTCTTGCATCATTTCCATTGCAAGACGGATCAAACGGCATTCTGTGTAGCGGTAATGCGCGGGAGGATCGCCATCGATTGAGCCGAAGTTCCCCTGTTTATCGATCAGGGGATACCGCATGTTGAAGTCTTGCGCCATGCGGACGAGCGAATCATAAACGGCGGCATCACCGTGCGGGTGATACTTCTTTAACACTTCGCCAACAACACCGGCGCACTTGGAAAACTTTCGATCCGGAGTCAAACCTTCCCGGAACATCGCGTACAGAATGCGACGATGCACAGGTTTGAGCCCGTCACGCACATCGGGCACCGCGCGGCCCATGATTACGCTCATCGCGTAATCCAGATAGGAGCGCTTTATTTCGTCTTCAATGTTTACCGGTAATTGTTCTTTTGCTATGTCCATTTAGCCTCAAAATTGGCAGGCGAGACGCCCGCGCTACTTTGTTTAAACGTCCAGATTCTTCACTTCCAAAGCGTGTTCAACGATGAAGGTTTTCCGTGGATCGACCTCTTCGCCCATCAGTGTGGAAAAGATCAGGTCCGCTTCGTACGCGTCTTCGATTCTGACCTTGAGCAGCACGCGAATTTCGGGGTTCATCGTTGTGTCCCAGAGCTGTTCGGGATCCATTTCTCCCAGGCCTTTGTAACGCGTGATTGTCCAGCCTTTCTTTCCGCTTTGCTGTAACGTCTTGAATAGCACCTTCCAGCTACTCACCGTCATGCTGGTTCCATTTTCCTGAACGTGAATCTTGTCAGACCTGAATTCGGAGATCATCCGGTAAGCATCTTGCAACTTTAACCACTCGGGTGACGCGAACAGATGCCAGCTGATTTTTGATTGCGGCTGGTTCTTCAGTTTTACGTCCATTTCGTACAGGCCGTGTTCCGGATCCTGATGAACCATGGCCGCGGCTCCCGGATTTGCCTGCAAAATCCTCTCGCGGAGTTTTTCCAGATTGGAAGAATCCATGAAAAATTTCTTGTCCATCGGCGGCTCCGCAAGCAGTTGCTCGATCAAAACGGAGGAATAACCGCGCTTCTCCATTTTGTGCAGAAGCGTTTCCGCCTCACTCATTTTGGCGATCGCCTGGGACAGCTTTTCCCCTTTGAATTCCTTTTTTGAATCGCCATCCACCGTGACGGTGTACTCATCGGCGACATTCTTCATCAGGTGAGTTTCCAGCTCACGATCATCTTTGATGTAAATCTCTTTCTTGCCTTTTTTGATTTTGTAGAGCGGCGGTTGAGCGATATAAAGGTGGCCGCGTTCAATCAGCTCCGGCATCTGGCGGAAGAAAAATGTAAGGATCAACGTACGAATGTGAGATCCGTCCACGTCCGCATCTGTCATGATGATGATCCGGTGATAGCGGAGTTTGCTGATGTCAAAATCTTCCTTTCCGATTCCGGTTCCCAGCGCAGTGATCATCGTGCGAATTTCCGCATTGGAAAGCATTTTGTCGAATCGCGCTTTCTCCACATTCAAAATTTTTCCTTTCAATGGAAGGATTGCCTGGAATTTGCGGTCCCTTCCCTGCTTTGCGGAGCCACCAGCCGACTCACCTTCCACCAGGTACAGTTCGCAATGCGCGGGATCCCGCTCCTGACAATCCGCAAGCTTGCCGGGCAACGAATCCATTTCAAGAGCTCCCTTCCGGCGCGTGAGCTCTTTTGCTTTGCGCGCTGCTTCACGGGCCCTTGCCGCATCAATGGACTTCATCACAATCTTGTCTGCAACAGCGGGATTCTCTTCAAAGAATGAACCCAGTTTGTCGTTTACCAGAGACTCGACCAGGCCTTTGAGCTCGCTATTTCCCAGTTTGGATTTGGTCTGTCCTTCAAACTGAAGCTGCATGGAATTGGGAATCAGAACGGAAAGCACAACAACGCAACCTTCGCGGACATCTTCTCCCGTGATTCCTTCTTTGAAATCTTTCAGGAGATTGTATTTCTGGGCGTATGCGTTGATCGTTCTCGTTAACGCGGACCGGAATCCGGACAGATGCGTTCCGCCCTCTTTTGTATTGATTGAGTTTGCGAAAGTGAGAACATTCTCGCTGTAGGTGTCATTGTATTGAATCGCCAGATCGATGATCACCCCATTCCGTTCGCCACGAATGTAAATCGGTTCGGGATGAAGCACCTGCTTGTTCTGATTCAAATACTTCACGAAGGAGACAACTCCGCCTTCGGATGAAAAGACCTGCGTTTTATCCAGACGTTCGTCGATCAGCTTGATCGCGACCCCGCCGGTCAGGAACGCCAGCTCGCGAAGCCGCTGGGCGAGAAGGTCATGGCTGAATTCCAGCGACTCAAAGATTTCCGGATCCGGCTTAAAGTGGATTTCGGTTCCTCTTCGCGTTGTAACACCCACTTCTTCTAATTGTGTAGTAGGCTCTCCGCGAACGTAGGACTGCGTATAAACTTTGCCGTCACGCCAGATTTCCAGGTCGAGCTGCTCTGAGAGCGCGTTTACGACCGAAACACCGACGCCGTGCAGACCACCCGATACTTTGTAAGCGCCTGTGTCAAACTTGCCTCCGGCATGCAAAACAGTCATAACAACTTCCGCAGCCGACTTTTCTTCTTCACTGTGCCAATCCACAGGAATGCCGCGACCATTGTCAATTACAGTGATGCTGTTATCGATATGAATCGTGACTTCGATTTCGTTGCAAAAACCAGCCTGCGCTTCATCAATACTGTTATCTACGACTTCGTAGACAAGATGGTGAAGCCCCATCGGACCGGTTGTTCCGATGTACATGGCCGGCCGTTTGCGGACAGCTTCCAGACCGCCCAGGACCTTGATGCTCTCCGCCGTGTAGTCGGCGCTTCCGTTTGATAGATTGTTTAACTCATCCATAATCTCACCTCTAGTAGGGGCGACCCTTGTGGTCGCCCGCACGGGCAGAGACAAGCCCTACCCCTATCTCTCCAGTAATTTTCCACTTGCAATCTCGAACCTTCGCATGTCTCCATTTCCGGAAAATAGCTCCGGACGGGACGAGCTGATGAACGTCTGGTATCGTGTTTTCACTGTTTCCAGAAAAGCGCGGATCCTGCGCTGATCGAGCTCCGAGTCCAGATCATCCAGCAACAAAACAGGACAATCCTCGCGCCATCGTTCATAAAGTTCCAGTTGCGCCAGCAAAAGCAACAATAAGAACGCACGATGCTGCCCTGAAGAACCATATTTGCGAAGCTCACGATCATTCATCGTCATCAAGACTTCATCCCTGTGCGCGCCCAGCAGACAGGAACCATACGCAATCTCACGATCCATGCCTCGCTCCAGACTCGACTTCACCTGTTCTTCCGGCGCCAGAAAGGAACTTCGCAATCCGGCATTCAATCTCACATCATCGTCAAAAAACAGACTTTGTCTGCTCTGCAATAACTGCTGCAGCTCACTTACATAAGCTGACCTGTGTCTCACAACCTCGAGACCATGCTGCAACAACTGAACATTAAAGGAGCGAATCTCTTCCACGGTTTCCTTTCGGCCGGTCTCGCCGCGCTGCAGGCTTTGTAACAATGCATTTTTTTGCCTGACCGCGCGATGATATTGCAGCAAAACCGGCAAATAACCGGGCTTGCTGATGGCAATGGAACGATCCAGAAGTTTTCTGCGCTCTTCCGGTCCTCCGCGGATCACTTCCAGCAACGGATAACTGAACAGAAACACGTTGAAAACACCGATGTACTGCAGCGTATCCACTTTCTTGCGATTCAACACCAATTGTCTTTCCCGTTCACCCAGCGAGATCCCTAACTGATGCTTGCTTTCCCCACACTGAATCATGCCCTGCAGCAGACCGCCGGGTTCCCCGAACTGGAGGGTCTCCGAAAGATGCCTGGTCCGGAAAGAACGCAGTGTGGAAAGGATAAAAATCGCTTCCAGCAGGTTTGTTTTTCCCTGCGCATTTTCGCCGAAAATTACATTCATTCCAGAGCCGGGGCTCAGGTCAATGTCCTGTAAATTCCGGAAACGTTGCGCAGTAAATTTTTGTAATTCCATAGCTCAGCGCAGGCGAGACGCCCGCGTTACTAAAATCTCATGGGCATTAGTACGTATCTGTAATCGAATTGATCGTTGCCTTTCGGTTTCATCAGTGCAGCTGTGCTTTCCGTATTCAATTCAATAACAACTTCTTCCGCTGTGATGCCGCTTAAAAATTCCGTAATGTACTGTGAATTAAATCCAATCTTTAAGGGAGTTCCGTCATATTGAATGTCCATCGTGTCGGAAGCCTCTCCCATTTCCGGATTTGCGGAAGAGAGTTTTGCGCTTCCTTCTGAAATGCTGAACTCCACGGCCCGAGATCTCTCATTGGAAAGAACCGCAACCCGCTGGATCGTTTTCATCAATTCGACGCTGTTAAAAACCGCCAGTTTGTCATTGTGAAGCGAAATGAATTTTTCATAGTTGGGAAATTGCGCCTCAATGTTCCTGGACAATAGCAGATGAGAATCGACCTGGAAAAATAAAAAGTTCTCAAATCGGCCGAATCGCACTTCCTCTTTCGCATCCGCAAGCAGTTTTTGCAGTTCCCCTAATGCTTTGCGGGAAACAATTACTTCCAGCTTGTCTGAAGAGAGTTTGGATTCGACTTCATTGGAAACATAAGCCAGCCTGTGTCCATCGGTACCTATAAACAACAAACGATTTCCTTCGATTTGAAAAAGCGCCCCGTTCATGGCGTAACGAATGTCCTCCTGGGCTATGGCAAAAATCACCCGTTTGATTCCTTCTCGCAAAACTGCAGCAGGCAGCGTGATCGTTCTAGTTCCCTCAATTTCAGGCAAGGAAGGATACTCTTCGACAGGAAGACCTACGAGCTTGAAGTGAGCCGATCCGCAACGAATATCAACCCAGTTGTTTTCCAGCTTACGAATCGTTAGAGCGCTGAGGTCGGGAAGTGTCCTCACAATCTCAAAGAGCTTTTTCGCTGGAACCGTAGCCTGGCCCGGTTTCTTGACTTCCGCATCCGCGCGAATCTTCAATGCCACTTCCAGATCAGATGCTGTCAGCTCAATTCCATCCTTGTCCGCAGTTAACCTAAGGTTTGCAAGAATTGGCATCGTGTTCTTTCGTTCAATGATGCCTTGCAATAACTGAAGCTCTTTCAGGAATGGTTGCTTGATTACCTGAATTTCCATTTCTGCTGCGCTTGCCATGTTTCCTCCAGATCCATTCTTTCCTGTTTAAAAGTGATAAAGAGTAGTAGTAGTGTAGCCTGTGGAAATCGCGAAAAACGGTTGTGAGACGGCACCAGGGCTCATTTCCGTTGTGGAAATCTTGCGCATACCGGCTCTCATAAGACCTTGATTCTGTTGAATCTTTTTCTTTTCACTTTTTCGCGCCGCTTTTTCACAATTCATAAACAGCTCTTTATGTTGAAAAAATGCTAAGTTGTTTTTATTGTTTCGATTAAGGTGTTGATTTCATTTTGCAAAATCGGATCGTGCTTCAAAGAGTCTTCCACGCGATTGATGGAGTGAATCACTGTGGAGTGATGTTTTCCTCCAAAAGACTTTCCGATCTCAGGCAATGAGGAGTTCGTGAGTTTTTTGCAGAGATACATTGCCACCTGTCTGGGCCGCACGATCGGTTTGGAATTATTTTTTGATTTCAGATCTTCGACTTTCAACTGATAGTACTGAGCGACCGTTTCCTGTATCAAACCAGCGGTGATGATGCGGTCCTCTGTATTAATCAACGGTCGCAGCACTTCTTTTGCCAGCGCGATGTTCACGGTTTTGCCCATCAACGACGCCATGGCAAGCATTCGCAGCAAACAACCTTCGAGATTCCGGATGTTGCTTTTCACGCGGCTTGCGATAAACCAGGCGACATCATCAGGGACGACCGCGTTTTCGATCGCGGCTTTTTTGTGCAGGATCGCGACCTTGGTTTCCACATCGGGCGGCTGAATATCAGCAATCAAGCCTCCCTGGAAACGGGAGTGAAGACGTTCGCGCACGCCGGGAATTTCGCGCGGTAAAAGATCAGAAGCCAGAACTATCTGCTTTTGATTCTCATAGAGCGCGTTAAAAGTATGAAAAAATTCTTCCTGTGTGCTGGATTTGCCGGCAAGCTGGTGGATGTCATCGATCAACAATAGGTCGACAGTCCGGTATTTGTCGCGAAAAGCCTGCGTTTTTTCCAGGCGCAACCCTTTGATAAATTCGTTCGTGAACTCCTCCGCGCTGATGTAAATCAATCTCAATCCCGGATTCGCGCGATGCGCCTCCAATCCGATCGCATGTAGCAGGTGCGTTTTGCCCAGGCCCGATCCACCATAGATGAACAACGGGTTATATGCACGCGAAAGATTCTTTGCAACCGCTTTGGCTGCTGCGTGAGCGAATTGATTCGAAGCACCCACAACAAAATGGTCGAACGAATATCGACTATTCAAACGTAACTTTTCTTCTTTCTTTTCTTCGATCTGAGGAAGCGTCAATTGTGTGGGGCCATCCACAATGAAATCAATCGTGAGGTGCTGCCAGTCATTTTTTTTCAAAACTTCTTCAATCAACGGCATGTAGTGTTTTCGAATATGGTCACGGAACCTGTCATTCGGGACTTTGACGCGCAATAAGCTTCCGTCTTCGCCAATTTGAAAAGTTGGCTTCAGCCAGTCGTTATATACTTGCGGACTGACCTTCTTCTTTAGAAGCTGCAAAATTGTGCTCCAAATCGCCATGTTTCCCTGATAGCTGAGCCTCTCCCACGAGGCCTGATTTCCACAGAATTTTGCACAAATGTTGAAATTTTTTCAGGCTTTTCTGGGGGCCGCTATGTAGCCATCCTAAGTGCTTGAAAAATAAGGGTTTTTACACTATCGGAAGTACGATTAAATATAGCATAAAACGGTGTTTTATTCAAGCGAAATCTGTCGCTGATCGAACCTCAAAAAGGCTTGCGCAAAAAGCCTTCATCCCGTAACCTTGTACTGCCCTCATAAGTGCCAAAGTAATGAGCAATGAATGTTTTCAGCCGGTCTCATTGCTCATGACTCAGTACTCGTGACTATTTGATGAATCGAACGGAGCTCCATAAAATCAAACGTCCACGACTGTACATCATCGACGGATACGGTTACATCTACCGCGCGTTCTTCGCCCTGCCTAAGATGAATAATTCCAAGGGTTTCCCGACGAATGCCCTGTACGGCTTTACCAACATGATCCGGAAGCTCCTGAATGAGGAAAAGCCCGATTACATTGCGGTGGCCCTGGATGGCCCTGAGCGCACTTTCCGCCATGATTCGTATGAAGCCTACAAGATTGATCGTCCCGATATGCCTGACGACCTGAGCCAGCAGCTACCTCTGATCCAGGAAATTTGTCACGCTCTGGGGTTGCCCATCCTCCAGCAGCCCGGTTTCGAGGCCGACGACGTCATTGCGACGCTGATGGAGAGATGCAAAACGGAAAATTACGTGGGGGTAATCGTCACCTCCGACAAAGACCTTTTCCAGCTTGTCGACGACGCCGACCTGATCTACACCCTCGATCCCATGAAAGATTACTTCGTCTACGATGAGCAGGCTGTCGAGGAAAAATGGGGCGTAAAACCCGGCAAAATCGTCGAAGTCTTGAGCATCATGGGTGACAGCATTGACAACATCCCTGGCGTCAAAGGGATCGGACCCAAGGGTGCGCTGGAGCTAATCGCAAAGTTTGGCTCGGTGGGAAACCTACTTTCCAACATCGATAAAATCGAGAAGAAGGCGCATCGTGAAAGGATTACGGAATTCAGAAAAGATCTGGAGCTCAGCCGTCAGTTGATTGAGCTTAAGAAAGACGTTCCGATTCCGGTCCAGATCAGCGAACTAAAAGCCACAAAACCGGCGCCCGAAGAAGCCCGAAAGCTTTTTTTGAATCTGGAGTTCTATTCCATCTTGAACGAGTTCCTGTCCGATCTCTCTTCGCGGAAGACTCAGTATCAAATCATCAATACTCAGGAGAAACTTGAGGGTTTGATCGCAACGATTTCGACATCCAGTCGCGTTTCGATCTGCTGTGAAATGGATTCAGAGTTTCCATTGCAAGCAGGACTGGTTGGGATATCGATCAGCGTTAAAGACAGTGAAGCCTATTACATCCCTGTGGGACATAGACAGTTTACCGAACAGTTAGAAGAAAGACTTGTTCTGGAAAAACTCAGGCCGTTGGTGGAAAATCCTGCGATTGAAAAAGTGGCGCACAACCTGAAACAACAGATTCTGATTTTTCGCGCGCGAGGAATTCAAATGCGGAGCGCGCGCTGGGATCCGATGTTGATGTCGTACGTTCTGAATCCGAGCCGTCACGGTCACACGGTGGAAGATCTGGCGAAAGAATATTTGCAATATCAAACCAAGGAACTCAAAAGTCTGATCGGGAGCGGGCAAAAGCAGCGTTCGATTGCGGATCTCGCGGACAGCGAAATGTGCGACTACTGCTGCGAAAGAGTCGACCTGTACCTGGCTTTAACTTCAAGGTTGGAAGAGGATCTTAAAAAAGAAAATCTAGCAAAAATTTATTTTGATCTGGAGCTTCCTGTTCTGGAAGTGCTCGCGCAAATCGAATGGAATGGAGTCAAGATCGACACGAAAACGCTAGACCGCCTGTCGGAAGAAATGGGAAAGAATGTCGATCGACTTGTGGCCGAGATTCACGAGCTTGCCGGTGAAGAGTTCAACATCAATTCGCCAAAACAAATCGGCGAGGTCCTCTTTCAAAAACTAAAACTGCCGATGGTCAAGAAAACTCGCAAGACAAAAGATTTCAGCACAAGCGTGGAAGTGCTGGAGGAGCTGGCTAAGGATTACGAGCTCCCGCGAAAAATTCTGGAATACAGACAGTTTGTAAAACTCAAATCAACATATGTAGACGCGTTGCCATTAATGATTCATCCGAAAACCGGAAGGGTGCACACCAACTATCAGCAAACGGTTGCTGCCACCGGACGTCTGAGCAGCGTAGATCCGAATTTGCAAAACATTCCGATCCGAACTCCGTGGGGACGGTTGATCCGCGTAGCTTTCGTTGCGGAAGAGGGGAACTGGCTTCTTTCCGCTGACTATTCCCAGATTGAATTACGCGTAATGGCTCACCTTTCGGGCGATGAGACGTTAATCGATTCGTTTTTAAAAGACGAAGACATTCATGCCCGAACTGCGTCCGAAGTTTTCGATGTGCCGATGGAAAAAATGACGAAGGAGATCCGGAATCAGGCGAAAGCAATCAACTATGGCATTAATTACGGACAATCTCCATTTGGGCTTTCGCAGCTTCTTGGAATCGAACAGAAGGCGGCAAAAGAATACATCGATCGTTACTTTCGGAAGTATCCGAAGGTGAAAGCATATCTTGATCAGACGTTACAATTTGTTTTGGAACATGGGTATGTCACCACCATGTTCGGCCGGCGCCGCTACATCCCGGAAATCAGGAGCAGGGACCGCATGGTTTTCATGGCAGCTCAGCGCGCGGCGATCAATTCACCGCTGCAAGGATCGGCAGCAGATATCATCAAACTGGCCATGCTTGCCGTTCAAAAGGAGTTGGAGCAAAGGAAGATGCAAACGAAGATGACGATGCAGGTTCATGATGAGCTGGTCTTTGAAGTTCCGGAAAGGGAAAAGGACGAAGCTGCGGCAATCATCCGCAGAGAAATGCAATCGGTTTGCAAACTGGTTGTGCCACTAACGGTGGATTTGAGCATCGGAAAAAACTGGCGTGAGGCAAAGTAACGAAGTAGCGCGGGCGTCTCGCCTGCGGTGAGTTAAAAATGAGCTGGAGAATTGATTCAATCGTTGTCGGTCCGATTCAATGCAATTGCTATGTGTTATCTGATGAGACGTCCCGCAAGGCATTCCTGATTGATCCTGGAGCGGAGTCTCCGGATTTGATTGCTTATCTGGAAAGAAAAAGGTTGGACATTCAAGCAATTCTGATCACGCATGCGCACATCGATCATGTTGGTGGAATTGAAGCGGTGCATGCGCAGTCGTCAGCGCCGGTTTATTATCACGCGGGCGATCAATTCCTGTATCAGGATTTGACGATGCAGGCGCAGTTGTTTGGCGTAACCCCAGCGCAGTTAATGGCGAAACAACCGCGGGCTGGCGAGGGTTCGTTGCGTCAGGATCAGGAATTTGCGTTCGATGGTGGTAAAGTTCGAGTGATTCACACACCTGGGCATACACCGGGCTCTGTTTGTTTTCACGCTTGCGGTGAAGAGAGTCTGGTTTTCACGGGTGATACTCTTTTCGCGGGATCGATCGGCAGAACGGATCTTTGGGGTGGCGACTACGATCAGATTCTGGACTCGATTCATGGAAGATTGCTCGTACTGGAAGATTCGGTGCAGGTGCTTCCAGGACACGGACCGGAAACGACAATTGGGGAAGAGCGAAAATCCAATCCTTTTTTGCGAACGTAGCGCGGACGTCCCGTCTGCGTATGCCTCAGGCGAGACGCCCGAGCTACTTTGTTTACGGGCGCATTCGAGATTTCAAATCAGTAAGCCGTTCGACAGCGCGCTTGAGGGTTTCCATCTTCTTGCAAAACGCGAAGCGGACTTTGCGATAGCCATCTTGTTGACGGTGATAAAAACTGCTTCCAGGCACAACAGCAACACCGACTTCTTGAATTAGTTTGCGGGCGAAAGTAGTATCATTGGGAAATCCAAAACCGGTTATGTCCGTCATGATGTAGTAGGCGCCGTATGGTTTGAAACACCGGAACCCTGCTTCTTCCAACGCCTTCATCAAATAATTTCGACGCTCTAGATATTCGCCAGCAAGTTCCGTGTAGTAGGATTCATCGAAACGCATGGCGACAGCGACAGCTTCTTGCAGCGGATGCGGCGCACCCACTGTCAGAAAGTCATGCACTTTCCGGATCGCCGAAGTTAAATGTTCACTCGCGATCGCATATCCAACTCTCCATCCGGTCACGCTGTAGGTTTTTGAAGCTGCATTGATTGTTATTGTGCGATCCGCCATCCCATCTATGGTTGCCATGTTTACGTGTTTATTTCCGTCGTAAACAAGGTGCTCATAAATCTCATCGGTGATCGCCATCACATCCCATTTCCGGCACAGCCTGGCAATAAACTCAAGCTCTTCCCGCGAAAACACTTTGCCGGTTGGATTGTTGGGTGTATTGAGAATGATTGCTTGCGTGTGATTGTTGAAGAGACGTTCCAGCTCTTCAGGATCGAAACTCCAATCCGGCTCGCGCAAAGAAATGAATCGGGGAACGGCGCCTGAAAGAATTCCATCGGGACCGTAGTTCTCGTAAAACGGTTCAAACACGATGATCTCATCGCCAGGATCAATCGTGGCAAGAATCGACGCGATCATCGCTTCGGTGGATCCGCAGCAGACAGTAATGTTTTTTTCGGGATCGATTTTCATTCCGTTGAACCGGGCGCATTTCTCAGCAATGGCGTTCCGTAAATTTTTCGAGCCCCAGGTGATTGCGTATTGATTTACATCGTCCCGTATCGCCTTGACCGCGGCTTCTTTCATTTCGTGAGGAGCGGAGAAATCAGGAAAACCCTGAGAGAGATTAATTCCATTGTGAAGGTTGCAGAGCCGCGTCATTTCGCGGATTACGGATTCAGTAAAGAGGCCAGCTTTCTTCGATATCTTCGGCATGTTGTGATTATAACCGTAGTGGCAGAGCATTTGCCGCACATTTGGAACGTGCATTCATGGATATCAGATCGTGGTATGAGAATAAGCAACCCTCTGATGTGGCAAATGCTCTGCAACTACAAGTTGACATTCTGCGGAAGTTTGATGGAAATTTTCGAGATTTTGTTTCCTTGCATTTTCTCGATGCGAAAACGAAGAGTTCCGTACGAGATCTCCTGTTTTTCTGCCGGAATCTTATCCAGAATCGAGAGCAGGAAACCGGCAACCGTTGTGTAGCTGGGATTTTCCGGGAGATCAACTCCCAGGTTGTGATTGAGGTCTTTGACCGGAAGATTGCCTTCAAGGAGCCAGTTGTGTTCGGTTACTTTGTGGAGCATTTCCACGTCCTCATCGTACTCATCATGGATTTCACCGAGGAGTTCTTCGATCAAATCTTCCAGAGTCACGATTCCATCCACTCCACCATATTCGTCCACGACAATTGCCAGATGCGCTCTGTTTCGTCGCATGTTTTGAAACGCATCGTGAACCGTCGCCGTTTCGGGGATAAAAAAGGGACGTCGAAGATAGTTTTCCAGTGAGAATCCTGCCTCCGCTCCGATGATGTCCTTGGCGTGCAATATACCCAGAATGTTGTCGAGATTGGAACGGTAAACCGGTATCCGGGAGTAGTTGTTGTCCTGAATTGTATTCAGGAGGATCCGTGACGGTATATTGATTTCCACAGCTTTTACAAAAGGTCTGGGGACCATCACTTCCCTGACGCGTCTGCCTGAAAAATCGGCGAATTTCGAGTCGAAGGTTTGCTTCCGCAGCTGCCCATCCGCTTTTTCAGGACGCAAACTCAGGAACATTTTGATCTCGTTCACCGAATATTCAGAAAAAATCTTCCGGCTCTTGAAACCATACAACCGTAAGAATCCTGAGGCGATTCGCTCGCAGGCCTGCGGCAGCGGCAAATATTCGTTCAATTTCAGAACCAGCGCGAAAGGGGTCAGCAGCGTAAACGCAATCCGCTCCGGATTGTGCACCGCAACCATGCGGGGAATATACTCGAGCAAAACAATCGCAGCGGCCAGCAAAAAAGGCACTAGCATCAACTTGTATGCGGGGCTGAACTTCAAGGATAGAATCCACATTCCAAGGAGAATGAAGAAGATTGCCATCAACGAATATTTCAAGAATAAGAGGACTGAAATCGCCCGTTCCGGTGAGGATAACAGAGAAAACAGTTTCTTCGCTTTTTCATTTCCCTGCCGGTGAATCGAGTTGATTTTGTAGTAGTTCAGAGAACGGAGCGAAAGATCCAGCAGGGAAAGGGCAAGCAATAATGGGGCAATTAGGGCTAAGAGAAAGCCAATCAGGATTTGCACCGGACTATTTAACCGCCAAGACGCCAAATCGCCAAGATTCTTGAAGAAGAACTTTCTTGGCGTCCTTGGCGCCTTGGCGGTTCACTTTTTGTTTTTGACGCACTTTCCGAGTGCGCGGTCGAGCTTCTTTTCTACGTCCTGTTCAGGGAGTTCCTGGACTTCCATCAGCTCACTGACGATGAGATAGCGAGCTTTGGTAAACATCTTCTTTTCGCGATAGGAGAGGTCCTTCTGGTTGCTGAGATAAAACAGGTTTTTCAGGACTTCGGCGACCTTAAAAATCGACCCGCTCTGCATTTTCTCGAGATTCTCGCGGTAACGACCCATCCAGTTGTCGTATTCGTCGATGAGTCCGTTCTGGAGAATCCTGTACAGCTTGTTCACTTCCTTCTGAGAAATGATTTTCCTTAAGCCGACGCTGGAAACTGCTTCAAAAGGGATCATTACGCGGGAGTTGTTTGAGAAAATGCGAAGGTTATAGAACTGTATTTTCCGTTCTCCGATCGCGCGCTCATTGATGTTTTCAATGACCGCAAGGCCGTGATTCGGATAGATCACCTTATCTCCAATTTTCAATTCTACAAGCATATTTTTTCGGGAGGTATGGGAATAGAGTACCACGTAGGATGGGGGGAGTCAATTTTCGAGAGATCGCGGAAATACGCTACAGAACGCTATTTTGGAGCATCCCGATCGACTCAATTTCTACTTCAATCACGTCACCGGATTGAACCGGCGCGATGCCGGATGGAGTGCCGGTGGAGATCACATCACCGGGTAGAAGGGTCATGATTTGCGACACATACCAGACAAGGTAAAGCGGCGTGAATATCAACTGCGAGGTCCTGGAATTTTGACGAACTTCGGCATTTACTCGTGTCGTGATTGCCAGATCAGAAGGATCCACTCCGATGGCGATGCAAGGGCCGTAGGGCGCGAAAGTATCAAAACCCTTGGCGCGAGTATATTGAACGTCCTTATCCTGAAGATCGCGCGCGGTCACATCATTAAAACAGGAATAGCCGAGTATGCAGCGCGCGGCCACTTCCGGCGATTCAAGGCGTGATGCGGCTTCCCCGATGACAATAGCGAGTTCTCCTTCCGGATCCACCCGCCTGGAAAGCGACGGCAGCGTGATGGAAGATCCTGGAGCCAGAAGCGCGCTTGGTGGTTTCAAAAACAACAGCGGCTCTTCCGGAATAGGTTTGTTTCGCTCCAGTGCATGATCGCGGTAATTGAGTCCCACACAAATAATTTTCGAAGGCTGTGTAGGTGTCAGGATTCTGCAATCTTTGGCCGGGGCAATGTGATCTGAGCTGATGAGCGCGGCTGGATTTTTGGGATCCACGAAATAGAACAAGCCCTCGTTCAGAACAGCGTAGTGAATCTCCTCACCAAAAAGAACTCTGTAGAGGTGAAGGATCACGCAAGATTCTCCGGAAATCCGAACAGCGCTTCCCGTGTAAATTCTCCGCGATAGACGAGCCGGGCATCCCCTTCCAGATAAATTTCGCCGAGTTCCTCCGAAGCTTGAAAATGCACCGAAACCGGGATGCCGGAATGTGGTTCGAACGTCACAGGAGGATCCGTTTTCCCGTCACGGAAAGTGGAAACCGCGCTTGAAACGCATCCGCTGCCGCATGCGAGCGTTTCGTTTTCCACTCCCCTTTCAAAACTCCGTATTTTGATGCGATTGCGCTCGACGGGTTCGATGAAATGAACGTTCGCGCCGGCAGGACCAAGCCCCTGATGATGTCGCAATTTGCGTGCAAGCGTCACGAAATCGATGTTCCTGATGTTCTTAAAAGGAACAACGAAGTGCGGATCGCCGACCTGAACGTAGTGTCCTCTAAAGACTTCTCCATCCAGCAGAAGTTCCAGATTGAGCTTGACCTCTGTGGGATTTACGAGCTGAAGTTTAACGGATCGATTTACAATTTCGGCTTTCACCACACCGGTGTTGGTTTCCATCGTGATGTGTTGATCGGGTTTTACAAACAGATGAGTGTACCGCGCGGCGCAGCGGCCGCCGTTTCCGCAAGTGTTGAACTCCTCACCATCGGGATTGATGTAACGGATCCGCGCGGTGGCGCGGTTCGAGTTTTCTACAAGAATGAGTCCGTCCGCTCCCACAGAGTAGCGTCTTGCGCAAACGCGCTGGGCAATCAAAGAAGCGACGTTTGAAAAAGAATCCTCGCGATTGTCGAGAACGATGAAATCATTTGCCGAGGCGGAAAGTTTGGCAAATGGAATTGCATCCGGCAGGCTTTCTAACTTTCCAAATTTCACGGATTCCTTTTTTCCTCGGACACTTCACTCGAACGAGAAGACTCGTTCGGAGACGGCGCCTTATCTACCGCCGATACTTGATAATAGTATTTGAAGCCTGGTTTGACATCCGCATCGGCATAGGTGGTTTCGCGGATCAGCTTGGTATTGAGTTTTTTGAATTCAGTTTCCCCTTCGACTTTCCGGAAAATGTTGTAACCCGCGACATCTTCTTCGGGGTTTGGGGACCAAATCAAAACCATTCCTTCCCTCGCCGCAACGATGTTTAGTTCTTGTGGCGCGGATGGGGGATAAATGTCCTGCGGGAAAATGAAAATAACGTTGGAGTGCTCACTTTCTTGCTCTCGCCGTTGCGTGTTCAAAGCAGCGCGAACGAAGTAGTAGTACGGTTTCCCAAATTGGAATTGCCCATCCGCATAAGACGGAGTCGATACCGGTCCAGGGTTGATTGGTGTAATCGGAGCAAAATTTGCGTTGTTTCCTCTATACACGTTGTAAACGACTGAACCGGGGGGCAATGGCTTACCGGATAGATCGGTGGTTACTGGAGCCCAGCTCAAATCGATCGACTTCTCTGAAATTTTTGCCACGAATTGTTTGGGCGCTTCTGGAACGATATCAGGAAAGAGCGCTACGAGCCGCCCGAACTGGTTCTTCTTGTTTTTCTTGCTGTAAAGCTGAACGCCGTAATAAAACCAACTTGTGAGATCTTCCGAGCCGGCCTTGATATCGCGTTTATCCTGATAGATGAAATAATTATCACGCATATAAGAATCGATTTTCTCCGCCGGGATTTCAGCAATCTGTTCTGCTTGCTCTTCGAACTCTAATTCGGTCATGGTTCGCGCCGTTTCGACCGGTTTAGGCTGAGTTTGAGTCTGTGTCTGTGTTTGCGGCGCTGTTTGCGTTTGCGGAGCTGTCTGTGCTTGTGGGGAGGTCTGCGTTTGGGCAGGAGCCGTTTGTGTCGGGGGTGCAGCTGGTGGGATTCGCAGAGTCTTGAAGCGATAAATCACGAGCCTTCCCACTTCTGCTGGTGTTTTTTCATCCGAGCTTAATTCCGGTAGTCTGAAGGAAAAGAGTAAAGATTCTCCGGCTTGAGTGACTTTCGTCTCAAGAGCAGGCATAGGAACGAGGGGGACCGGCGGTGACGGGGGCGCTTTCTTGCCACACGTTATCGTTAAGATAACGGAAGCTATAGCTAGAAAGAGAAAAAAAATTCGTGTATGGTTCGACCGAACATTGCGCATCCGGAATTTCCTATTTTTTTCACCGCAGAGATCGCTGAGAACGCAGAGTAAAAAATCTATTTATTTCTCGGCGGTCTCCGCGTCCTCTGCGGTAAATTCTTTACAGAATGAATCGGCTGAGGTCGTGATCTTTTACAATATCTACCAGCACTCTGTCAACATATTCGCGATCAATCACCACTTTCCGTTTTTGCATTTCGGGAGCATCGAAGGAGACTTCATCCAGCAGCTTTTCAAGAATTGTGTGTAATCTGCGTGCGCCAATATTTTCAGTCCGGTCATTCACTTCAGCCGCGAGGTGCGCAATTTGTGCAATCGCATCATCGGAGAAGACCAGCTCGACACCTTCCGTGGAGAGTAAAGCAGCGTACTGTTTGGGTAAGGCATTTTCCGGCTCGTTCAAGATGCGGACGAAGTCAGACTCATTCAAAGGATCGAGCTCAACGCGAATGGGAAAACGTCCTTGCAATTCAGGAATCAAATCGGATGGTTTGGAAACATGAAATGCGCCCGCAGCGATAAAAAGAATATGATCGGTTCGCACCATACCGTAGCGTGTATTCACCGTTGTTCCTTCGATGATCGGTAACAGGTCGCGCTGAACGCCTTCACGGCTGACGTCAGGGCCTTGCGCGCTTTGTTTTCCGGCGATTTTGTCCAGCTCATCCAGGAAAACCATTCCACCCTGCTCTACGCGAGAGATCGCAGTTTTAGCAATCTGTTCCATGTCAATGAGTTTTTCTTTTTCCTCATGCAGCAATGCCTGGCGCGCTTCTTCTACACGCATTTTTCGTTTCTTTGTTTTTCCGGAGAAGAGGCCGGGCATCATTTCTTTTAAGTTGATGTCGATGTCTTCAATACCCGTATTCGAAAAAATAGAAAAGGAGGAAAAAGGACGCTCTTTCACGTCGAGTTCAACAACTCTCTGATCGAGCGCGCCGGAACGAAGTTGTGTGCGCAATTTTTCGCGCGTATCTTTGCGGCGATTTTCGTGTTCCGTTTTTTCATCAACTCCTGGGCTGCTAAACGAAGAAGGCGGAATCAAAAGGTCCAGAATCCGTTCCTCGGCATTTCTGTTGGCCATCTCTTCCACTTCAGCCATTTTTTCCTGTTTGACCAGGTCGACAGAAATGTCGGTGAGATCACGAATCATCGATTCTACATCGCGGCCGACGTAACCGACTTCCGTATACTTGGTCGCTTCTACTTTTAAGAAAGGCGAACGCACCAGTCTGGCAAGCCGCCGTGCGATCTCGGTTTTGCCAATTCCGGTCGGACCGATCATGATGATGTTTTTCGGGGCGATTTCATCCGCTATTTCAGGCGGAAGCTTCTGGCGCCGCATCCGGTTTCGAAGCGCGATCGCTACCGCCCTTTTTGCATTTTTCTGGCCAACGATGTGTCGATCCAACTCGTGAACAATTTGTTTGGGAGTGAAGTCTTCCTGTGCAGGCTCCATTCGGGCGGGCAGCGGAATGGCCATCAGGAAAGCTCCTCCACCAAAATGCTGCTGTTGGTATAAATGCAAATTTCTGCAGCCAGTTTCATCGATTCCCTGCAGATCTCTTTAGCGGATAAGTTCGAATACTGTAGTAGCGCGCGCGCAGCCGCGAGAGCGTATGCGCCTCCCGAACCGATCGCCAGGATTCCATCATCCGGCTCAATAAGGTCTCCTGACCCCGAGATGAGGTAAGAGTTTTCCAGATCTGCCACAATCAGGAGCGCTTCCAGGCGTCTCAAAATGCGGTCTGTGCGCCATTCTTTGGCAAGCTCCACGGACGCGCGTTTCAGGTTGCCGCGAAATTCCTCGAGCTTCGATTCAAATTTTGAAAAGAGCGCCATTCCATCGGCTGCTGAACCCGCAAAGCCTGCAAGCACACGATCGTTATAGAGTTTGCGGAGTTTTCTGGCTCCCTGCTTGACTACGATATCGCCGATTGTTACTTGACCGTCACCGGCCATGGCGACCCTGCCGTTATGGCGAACACAGAGGATGGTGGTTGCATGAAACATTTTTTCTGAGGACGGTTAATATAATATGGTGCTATACCCTTGTCAAACAAGGCTAAAGAAAGTGGCACAGCCGTCCCGGCTGTGGGCACAGGCGGGACGCCTGTGCTACATTATTGCTAGTCGACCTTCTTGAGCGTATCATGTAAGAAAATTTCCCAGCGAGGATAATCCGTATGCCCACAGCTACCGAAGAATTGTTGGTCAAGGAAACGGCACCGCCAGCCGGTTCGTTTCGTCCTTACATTCCACCCGAAGCAAAACTTCCTGAGTTTACACTTGCTCCTGTAATTGTCGGAGTTATTCTGGGAATGATCTTCGGCGCCTCCTCGCTGTACCTTGTTTTGAAAGTCGGTTTAACCGTCAGTGCTTCTATTCCTGTTGCTGTCATTTCCATCACTCTATTCCGGATCCTCTCAAACGTCGGAATGCGCAATGCCTCGATTTTGGAAAACAACATCGTTCAGACGACCGGTTCGGCGGGAGAATCGATTGCCTTCGGTGTCGGCGTGACCATGCCTGCCATCATGATCCTGGGATTCGATCTGGATATTGCACGCGTAATGCTCGTAGCGGTGCTGGGCGGATTGCTTGGAATTTTGATGATGATTCCTTTGCGGCGCGCTCTGATCGTTCAACAACATGGCTCTTTGAAATATCCGGAAGGTACGGCCTGCGCAGAAGTATTAAAAGCCGGCGCTTCTGAAGAATCCAAGGAAGTGGCGGCAAAAGCGGGAACCCTGGAGGACAGCGGACACACCAGCGCCGTAACCATTTTCACCGGATTCGGCATCGGTTTTGTCTACATGACCATCATGAAGGCGCTAAAGGGCTGGAAAGATATTCCAGAGAAAATCTTTGGAGCTCCTTTTACGTTTGGTTCGGTTTCAACTGAAATTTCTCCTGCGCTCTTAGGAGTCGGATACATCATCGGGCCCCGTATTGCATCGATCATGTGCGCGGGTGGTGTGCTGGCGTACCTTGTTCTAATACCGATTATCAAATTCTTTGGTAATTCAATTCCTGGAGTGCTCCCACCGGGCTCTGTTCCGATCAGCGAAATGACTCATCCAGATCAAGTGCGCGGAGCTTATGTCCTTTATATCGGCGCAGGCGCAGTAGCGGCGGGCGGAATCATCAGTCTTTTCCGCTCTTTGCCTGTTATCTTGCACGGCTTGAAAGGAGGTCTTAGAGACCTGAGAGGCGGAAAGGCTGCCAGTGAGTCAGCGCCGAGAACAGATCAAGACATTTCGATGAAGTATGTTCTTGGAGGGATCGTTCTGTTGGTAATCGGGATCATGGCGGCACGCAATCTTCACATGAACTTGCTGGGCGCGATCATGATTATTTTATTTGGATTCCTGTTCGTTACTGTTTCTTCACGATTAACCGGAGAAATTGGCTCTTCGTCCAATCCGATCTCCGGAATGACGGTTGCAACCCTGCTCCTGACCTGTCTGGTCTTTCTCATCATTGGCTGGACCGGCCCCGCTTATTACGTAACCGCGCTTTCCGTGGGAGCGATTGTTTGCATTGCAGCATCCAATGGCGGGACCACATCGCAGGATCTAAAAACTGGGTTCCTAGTTGGCTCAACGCCTCGTCTCCAACAGTTGGCAATATTGATCGGCGCGTTCGGCTCAGCAGTGATCCTGGGTCCGATCCTTCTGGCTTTGAACAACACAGGCACAGTTTACGTTCCGCAAACTTCATTTGAACGCGTGCAAAAAGTTGTCCAAATACCGTCCGCTGCGGGTGCGTCCCTACCCGTTTATGAAGAGAGCATCAAACCGGATGCGCGCAGTTATCGCGTGTTTCGCAACGATCAAAACGCGGTGCCGGATTTGCCGCCAGGTGAATACTTGATTGATGATTCTGGGAAAGTTGTTTACAAAATACAGCAGAATTTTCCTGCCGATATGAGGGGCGATGTTTCACAATTGGGCAGAAGCGAGCAGCTCCAAGGTCCACAACAATCCACCGATTCGAATACATATCGTGTATGGCACAAAATCGATGAAACGGGCGGCCCTTCGGGACGCTATCTCGTAAAAGAAGATGGAACACCGGTTTATCTTGTAGATCCCGGAATCAACGGCGTTCATCGCGTGCGGCCGGACGGTTCGAAGGTTGATAAATTCGATGCGCCGAAAGCGACGTTGATGTCTTATATCATCAAAGGAATTTTGAACAGGCAGTTACCATGGGGGCTTGTGATTCTCGGCGCAATGATCGCAATTGTTCTGGAAATGTCCGGAATTCCATCGCTTGCTTTTGCGGTGGGTGTTTATTTGCCTCTCTCTTCCTCCAGTCCAATCTTCATCGGCGGTTTAATCCGATGGCTTGTGGATCGCAAGATTCGCATGAGACTTCGCCATAAGAATTTGACAGAAGAACAACTGGTTGCGGAAGGAGATAAAAGTCAGGGAGTTTTGATGGCTTCCGGTTATATCGCAGGCGGTGCGATCGCAGGTATCGTAATTGCGTTTTTGGCTGGCGTGTTAACAGATTATGATCGAAGAATTCAAGAATGGTCTGTCGCTAACAATCCCTTCTTCCACGGTCCGCTTGAAAACGTCTTGCCATTGATTCCATTCCTGATCCTTGTGGGGATTTTGCTAATGACCGGCAGAGGCCGCTTGTTCGCCCCCAAACAGGCTTGATCGTTTGGTAGG
>JAKEFK010000005.1 GCA_022616075.1 bacterium | reverse complement strand
CGACTCGGAAGTAGTTGCGAAGCTGCAAGGAAACTAGCGCCTTCGCGTTTTTGCGCCATCTCATACATCACAGCTCTCTCTCAATCTCTAATTTTTCAATTTCAATCTGAAATCAGTAATCTGCGATCTTAAATTGTGCTCGGAAAACAGAGATCTGACATACAGCAAGCAAAGACCAGCCTCTACCAGACGATCAGCACGATTGCGGTCAGCGCGAGCACCACTCCGAGTTTTTGCAGCAACGAAATTTGTTCGCGCAAAATCAGGCGGGACAGAATCACTGTCGAGGCTGGATAAAGTGAGGATAAGATCGTGGCAACGTCCAGGCGTCCGAACGTGCTGGATAAAAGGAAGAAAACGGTGCCGGCGGCGTCCAGTATTCCGGTCAACACAACAAGTGGAACCGCGGGAAGCGTTGGAAGCATGGTGCGGTTCCGAACCAAACAGATCACAAGCATGATTGGAATCGGGAAACTGCGCGCAATTGCAAGCGGAAGAAACGTGGAGTGCGGGCCGCTTGCCTGATCCATTAAAACAAAAAATCCGCCAAAACCGAGACCAGCCAGCAAGCCAAACGGAAGCGCATTTTGCGTTTTCGCTTCATGACTGGATTGGCTCGCAAGCACAATTGCTGCGAGCGCCAACGCAAATCCGGCAAGCTTCAACTCTCCAGGTAAACCCTGCATGTGAGCGGTGAACAAGGCCGGAATCGCGGCGCCTATCACTGCGGACACAGGCGCAACGATACTCGCACGTCCTATCGCAAGACCACGATACAGACAGCCCAGTCCGATTGTGCCGCTGAGACCGGCAGCAACGCTGTATGCGACCGCCGGGGAAGCGGGAAATGTTTCGTTCACTAAAAACGCTGATGCGACAAGTAAACAAAAACCTGTGAACTCAGCAACAATCAATACGGTGAGCAAAGGAGCGCGGCGCGAAGCAAGACCACCACAAAAATCGCCGGCGCCCCATACAATTGCGGACATCAATCCCAGCAGATAGGCCATTTTCGTTAATAGTAAGCAACCGCACGAACAATTAAATATAGATACAGAACAAAGCCTGCGAACAGCAAAAAGATTGTGACCGCGTGGGGGCGCACATGCCGTAGAATTCCGTGACGGTACAGGACGATAGATCCTACGAGTGTGGTCCCCATCGAAACGATCATGGATACAAAGGAGAGCATTGCGGATCCTGTTGCGAAGGCAAATGGATTCCAACCTTCCACAAGATATTGAGCGCCGATCAAAACGAACGAAATCAACAGGTAGATCACCCACCACCAGAAGTAAATCCGCTTTACATCCGGTTGAACGCTCTTCCTCCTGCGCGAAAAGAACGTCGATGTGACATCGGCGTTCTGCCGGATCAAAGCTTCGGCCACTGTGATCTGTGTGTTGAAGAACAGCAGCCATGCCATGATCAGGAACAGCACATATCCGGCACGACCAAGCGGCACCGAAAAGAATTGCGCCTGATGTTTGACAATATCAAAACCGGAGGGGACGAGTCCCTGTGGACGCAAAATGGAATCCGAAAGGCCGACAAATATGAAGATCGTTAAAGCGCTGCCGCCGAAATAAGCGATCCATAAAATGAGATGAGAACGTTTGATCCAAACTTTCAGCCGGGCGATGTTGGTCTGGTTCAGTTCCGCAACAAAACCGCCTGTTTCCGGTTTGGTCGACTGTCCAAACCAGCCAGGTAAAGGTGGCACGTAACCGGCCATACCCCAACCTGCATCGCGCATCCAGTAGGTGTACCAGGTTAAGGTGGGACCTGCACCGGCCCATGCCAATGTAGAGCCGAGCACCCACCAATCCATCTGTTCAGGAATGTCCCATACAAGCACGTGGTGCAGCATACGTTCCACAGTCGAACTCTGAATCCCAAGAAACGCTGCAACGATCAGAATCAACCATGCTGCAACGGTGCTCCATAATGCAATGCGTTCCACAAGACTCCTGGCGACTCTGGAAAAGAAAGCCAAAACAAATACGAACAGGAATGTTACGTAAGACCAGAAAACGGTACCGGTCCTCAAATCGGCCGGCCATCCGACCAATTCACGTAGAGCCGAAGCAGCGGAGGTTGCCCACGTTGGAATCGCAAATGCCAGAAACATGAACAAGCTGATGCTGATGATGCTGCCTGTGAAAGTCACGATCCGCGCGCCGGCTTGCGCGGCATGTTCTGCCGCAACCACAGTCCAGCGGGCCAGTTCCTGGGCCCAGATTGTTTGGAAAAATAAAGTCAACAGCATCAAACCGAACCATCCCGGTCCAAAACGCGCCGTTAAGTTTGGATACAGAATTACTTCGCTGGCGCCTAACCCCAGAGCAAGGGCCATCATCACCGGCCCAATCCACACCATGAATCTTTTGAATGCCAGCGGTGGAGGAACTTCAGACTTGATTTCAATATTCTTTAAGCTCGTGACGGGGCCATTCATATGGTGAAGGTGAGCTTTTAAAGGATTTCGCGAATCTTTTCGGTTGGACGCCCGATCACCGCGCGGTTTCCACGTTCAATAATCGGACGCTGCATCAGATCGGGATGTTTGATCATCACGTCGATCAATTCCTCATCGACCATATTCTTTTTCCGTTCGGCCAATTTCAACTCGCGGTAAATCGGTTCCCCTTCCCGAAGAAGATTTGCTGCCGGCATTCTCAGCTTCTTCAGCAGTTCTTTCAGCTTTGTGCGGGTTAACGGCTCCAGATAGTAATTCACACGGTTGAACTCGATCTTTTCTCCTGCCAGGAGAGAGTTTGCCTCGCGGCATTTGCTTCAAGTCGGCTTCAAATAAACTGTCAGCACATCATTTTTCTTCATGCACGCATTATAAACTTGTTTCATTAGTTGTAAGACGCAGATAGAGCGATTAATATAATCCGGTGATCGGTCGCACAATTGCGCATTATCGGATTACCGGTGCAATCGGCGCTGGGGGAATGGGGAAGGTTTACCGCGCAACAGACGCAAAACTAAATCGGGACGTGGCGCTGAAGATGCTGCCAATGGAAATGGGCTCGAATCCGGAGCGTCTTGAGCGATTTCAAAGAGAGGCGAAGGCGTTAGCTGCGCTTGATCATCCAGGAATTGTGACCGTTTACTCAGTCGAAGAGTTCGATGGCGTTCACTTCCTGACCATGCAGCTTGTAGAGGGGGAATCGCTGGACAGGTTGATCCCGACCGGAGGTTTGCCCGTTGAACGCATTTTTGAAATCGGCATCTCGCTCGCTGATGCTCTTGCTGCTGCTCACGAAAAAGGGATTGTCCATCGAGACTTCAAGCCGGCCAACATCATGGTCAGCGAGAGCGGCCGGGTGAAGGTTTTGGATTTTGGTCTGGCTAAAGTGGCGGATTCTGCGCAAGTAGTGCCGGCCGGATCGGATCTCGCAACCGAGATGCATACGCGCGAAGGGGTCGTAATGGGCACCGCGCCTTACATGTCGCCGGAGCAAATCGATGGACGAGATGTCGATGCGCGCACCGATATATTCTCGCTTGGTGTGGTACTCCACGAAATGGCAACAGGGAACCGGCCCTTCCACGGAACGACCGCCCCAGCACTGCTTTCTGCTATACTTCGCGATCCTCCACCGGATTTGGCTAACCTGCGATCAGACCTTCCAGAAGTCCTGATTCAATTGATCGGCCGTTGCCTGGAAAAGAAGCGCGAGCAGCGGATACAAACTGCAAAAGAGATTCGCCAGGAACTGGAAGCGTTGCGCCGCAAGTTTGACTCCGGCGTTGTTGCCCGGCAATCCGCCGAAAACAGTATCCCCGGTTTTGGTGGCCGGCCTGCAATCGCTGTACTTCCTTTCGACAATCTTTCGCGCGATCCGGAGCAAGAATATTTTGCTGATGGTCTTGCCGAAGACCTGATTACACGACTCTCTCTGTGGCGATCTTTTCCCGTCATTGCGCGCAATTCCAGTTTCGTCTATAAGGGAAAGGCCGTCGATGTAAAACAGGTGGCTTCCGATCTCGGTGTGCGTTACGTTGTGGAAGGGAGCGTTCGCAAGGCCGGCAATCGTGTGCGAATTGCGGCGCAGTTGATTGATGCAACTTCAGGAGAACATGTGTGGGCGAAGACGTACGATCGCGAGCTGACTGACGTTTTCGCCGTGCAAGATGAAATCAGTGAGGCGATTGCTGCGCCACTCGCGAGTGATCTGCAGCGCGCCGAACATGCTCGCGCCCAGCGCCGGGACCCGGATAACCTCGAAGCATGGAGTTTGTATCAACGAGCCCTGCCACTCCTTCACCGTTTTACCCGAACGGACAGCGATCAGGCGCGCGCACTGCTCCAACGCGCCGTTGTTCTGGATCCACAGTTCTCCACTGCACTGGCGAGACTTGCTGAATTGGGAGTGTGGGAAGTAGTAAATTCCTGGACCGACACTCCGGATCGGACGTTAGAAGTAGCACTGGCACAGGCACGCAAGGCTGTAACTCTGGATCCCAGGGATGCAGAAGCGCATACATTTCTGTCCTTTGCCCTGATTACAGCTGGAGATTCGGCAGGAGCGCTGGAGGAAGCGCGCCGCGCAGTGGATCTGAATCCGAGTTTTCCGCTCGCTCTTGCATTTCTGGCTTACCTGACCCACATGATCGGACAACCATCCGAACAAAGCATCGAACTCGTACAGCGGGCGATGCGTTTGAGCCCGCGTGATCCGATCGAATGGATATTCTATGATGCGCTCGGTGGCGCGTATTGGAACGCAGGACGCTATGAAGAAGGACTTTCTGTGAGCAGGCGGCTCATTGCACTTCTCCCAAACTATTATTTCGGATATATATGGGGTGCTCTCAATGCCGTTGGTCTGGCGAGAATCGAAGAGGCCCGGGAAATGATCCGGCAGGCGCAGCAGGTTCAACACGCACTGTCTCTCTCGCTCGTACATAGAAGCCTCGGTGCGATGTCACAGGATGTAGATCGTCGCATGACTGCCGCCTTGCGCGAAGCAGGCATAGCAGAGTCATAAGCGCGCGTAATCGATCAGACTCCCGGTCCGTACAATATGTGTGTATTAGTGAAACCTATGGCGAGTTCTGGGCAGGTGCGAAAGATAATTCACGTGGACATGGACATGTTCTACGCAGCGGTGGAGTTGCTGGATCGCCCGGAATTGCGCGAACGGCCCGTGGTGGTGGGTGGTTCTCCCAAATCACGTTCCGTGGTCACCACCGCCAACTACGTGGCTCGAAAGTACGGTATTCACTCCGCGATGTCCTGCGCCGAAGCGTATCGCCGGTGTCCCGAATGCGTCTTTATAAAACCGGACTTCAACAAGTATCAAAAGTATTCGCAGATCATCCGCTCCATCTTTTTCAAATACACCGAGCTCGTCGAACCGCTTTCCATGGATGAAGCGTACCTGGACGTCACAGTCAACAAGATCGGGGAACCGAGCGCCACGCGGATCGCCGCCGCGATCAAGAAGGAGATCTTCGAACAAACCGGCCTTACCGCCTCCGCGGGAGTTGCGCCCAACATGTTCGTTGCCAAGATCGCGTCTGACTACAAGAAGCCTGATGGCCTTACGGTGGTTCCACCGGAAAAAGTCCTGGACTTCATCCGGCCCCTTCCGGTTCGCCGAATTCCCGGCATTGGCCCGAAGTCGGACGCACATATGGCAAAGCTCGGCATCCGCTCTGTGGCCGACCTTGCCGCTAAGACATGCGAATGGCTTGAGGAGCACTTCGGCTCCTTCGGGCAGTATCTGTGGGAGATCGCACAGGGCATTGATGAACGCGAGGTCACTCCTTCATGGGAACGGAAGTCGTTGGGGGCTGAAGAGACGTTCGAGCATGACCTGCTGGACGTCCGGCAAATCGAGGATTATCTGAAAGATTGCGCCCGGAGCGTTTTCGATCAGTTAACGAAAGAGGGAAAAAGGGCACGCACGGTGACGCTCAAGATCAAGTATCACGACTTCCGCTCCATCACCCGCCGCCGGACGCTGGACGACTTCATCGCAACGGCAGACGAAATATTTTCGGTGGCTCGCGATCTTTTGTCACGCACCGACGCCGGGAGTGTCAAGGTCCGCCTGGCAGGCATCTCACTGTCCACATTCAGGGAAAAAGAGAAGCCGGTCAGTGAGACGCAATTGCCCTTTCCTAATCTTGGCTAATGTTCAACTGCCCGATATTCGGATGATATAGTTACAGATGCGTGAACTTCACACGGTTACTTGACGTCTAGTAAGTCGGGCATACGAATGGCTCAACGATGAATATTTTTGGCGATACATCCAAGGACTCCGAAAATAATCCTACTAAATGGATCATTCCTATGGGTATCTTCGCAATGATTTTTCTTTTTGCATTCGCATCCAAAACGCCAGAAATTCTCGCTATCCCTTTTGCCGCGATTGTCATATCGCCCCTCTGGATCTGGATGCGTCATCGTCACGAATTGAACAAACAGAAAATGAAAACCATCAGTCCTGAAGAGACGGCAAAGTCCAGCCGTATGGAAGAGCGACTCGCAAATCTGGAAGCGCTGATTTGTCGCCTGGATACCGAGTTGAATCAGCAAATGGAACGCTCGCTTATATCAACCAGAATGTTTGTTGCACCGAATTCCGCCGGCAAAAGCGGAATGCCAACGACGCTTCTGAGCCTGGCTGCCGCTTTGGAAGGACGGTATCAAGTGCTCTCAGAACTAGGAAGAGGCGGAATGGGGATCGTTTACCAGGCGTACGACAAACAACTGAAGGATCAGGTTGCAATCAAATTGCTCTCTCCGTTGCTCAGCACGGACCAGGAAGCGCTCGAAAGACTCACACGGGAGGTTTCCCTGGCTCGCCGTGTAACTCATCAGAACGTCATACGGATTCATGATATATCCGAAGTGAATGGCCTTCATTATGTCTCCATGGAATATTTCGGTGGAACGAACTTGAAGGAACATCTGAAGCGAAGCGGCTCGCTTTCGCTTCTGAATGCGTATCAAATCCTTTCGCAGATTTGCGATGGTCTGGAGGCGGCCCATTCACAGGGTGTGGTTCATCGTGATTTAAAAGCGCAGAACATATTGATCGGCCCATCCGGTCAGATCAAAATCATCGATTTCGGTCTGGCGCGCTCAGTCCATCTTGAAGGAATGACTGCGACAGGTTTGATCATGGGCACGCCGGAATACATGGCGCCAGAACAAGTTGCAGGCAAACATGTGGATGAGAGAGCGGATATATATGCGTTGGGAGTGATCCTGTTTGAAATGCTGACCGGGCGCGTGCCGTTTACAGGTGACTCGGCGATTGCCGTTGGATTTCAGCAATTAAAAGATTCACCACCGTCTCCGCGCTCGATCAATCCGCAAATTCCGGAAGAGGTGGAGCGGATCATTCTGAAAGCGCTCGAGAAAAATCCGATCCAGAGATACCGCACTGTAGATGAAATGCGAAAAGATTTTGAAGCTGCGCTACCCCGTTTTGCGGCAGCAGCCACAGCATCTCAAACATCTCCCCCAAAACCTGTTTCGCAAGAGAAGAACTAGCCGGTTCTCTCTACTGCCGCTGCTGTGCTTCCCGAGACGCGTTGAAATTATTCACAGGCTTTCTTTCTTCCTTCGAATCCAACCTTGTCCTGCAGGTCCAGCAACAGAATGAAAGTCGTGAGAACGGAGGACGGACTCTAACAACGATTGCGACTCTAAATGGAGGCGGCGAAATGAAAATCCATCTTCGGGCCTTGAATGGAAATATCGAAGTCCGGGAGAACTGATGCGCGCTGATCATGTTGTTTCGCGACAGAACAAAGTCGTTTTCCGCCAGAATATCCAGATCCGCTTGCCTGATAGGGTTTTGGCTGAATATACTTGAAACAATGGCGAAAGCCTACCAAGCGAATGAACTGCAGGGAAGCATAAATTCCGATCGCAGACGGATCATTGTCGTCGTGGTGCCGCCGGTTGATGAGCTGGATCTCGTCGGTCCCCTGAAAGTTCTCGGTGCTGCGAATCGTCTTGCCGCCAAGCCCGTTTATGAAGTGCAAGTTGTCACCAATAAGAAAGAGCTCGTTGTTCAGGGGGAGGAAGGACTGCTTTCCTTTTCGGCTCATGGGCACTTTCAGGATGTGAAGGGAAGGTTCGATTCGGTTCTGCTTGTGTGCGGACTTGCAACGCGCACGGAGCGCGATCCGGTTCTGTCCGCCTGGATGAAAAAAACAGCACCCGGCGTTCGAAGGTTCGGTTCAGTTTGTGTCGGCTCCTTTTTGCTGGCGGAGGCCGGTTTGTTGAATGGCAAAAGGGCCACTACACACTGGAAATTCGGCCAGGAGTTGGCCAACCGCTATCCTCAGGTGAGAGTTGAATCGGAGCCGATCTGGGTGAAGGATGGAAATATTTATACTTCCGCAGGCATTTCTGCCGGAATCGATCTGGCCCTTGCCTGGGTGGAAGAGGACTGCGGCGTATCCATTGCGCAGGAAATAGCGCGCGAGCTGGTGTTGTTTCTGCGCAGATCCGGCAAACACAAACAAGTGAGCGTATCGTTGTCAGCTCAGGCATCGGAAATGAAAGCAATTCAGGAACTTCAAGTTTGGATTCTGGAAAACGTTCGTAAGAAGCTCTCTGTTCAGATGCTTGCAGACCGCGTAGCAATGAGCGTTCGAAACTTCGAACGGGTCTTCGTCCGTGAGGTGGGCGAAACACCATCCAGGTATCTTCTGCGAATTCGCGTGGAAGCAGCGCGACTCCAACTCGAAAGAACCGATCGAGGCCTCAAACATATTGCGTTTATCTGCGGCTTTGCAAATGCAGGCATGATGCGGCGCGCTTTTCTTCGTACCATGGGAACTACTCCGCACAAGTATCGTCAAAAACTCGCAGAACAATAAGGCCCCCAACCTTCTCATGAGTGTAGGCTTCTTTTTTTGGCGCAAACTGATCCTCTTCTGTCGTTAAACACCGCTGGTCCATCTTTATACTCTTTGGTTGGGGTTACAGAGTTATGGACGCGTGGATCCAGAACCTTCGATTTGCACTTCGTGTGTTGCTTAAGAATCGTGGTTTTACTGCTGTAGCGGTGCTTACGTTAGCCGTAGGCATCGGCGCCAACACGGCCATCTTCAGTTTGGTTCATGCCGTGCTGCTGCGCCAGTTGTCTTTTAAGAAGCCGGATCAACTGGTGTGGATCTGGTCGAGTCGGACAGACAGGGACAAAAGCACTTTTTCTCTTCCGGATTTCATGGATTACAGGGATCAGAATCGCACGTTGGAGCAAAGTGTCAGGTTTTGCAACCTGGAGCGCCAATCTGATGGGCGCCGGGGAGCCTGAGCGCATTTTTGGTGTCCGCAGCTCGGCCAACATATTTCAGACGCTCGGAGTTGACGCCGAAATCGGGCGCACCTTATTAAATGAGGATGACAACCCTGGCAACCCGCGAGTTCTGGTACTCAGCCATGGTTTTTGGAGCCGGCGTTTCGGGATGAGCGCCGATATCGTTGGCAAGCCGCTCACTCTGGATGATGAGAACTATATCGTTGCCGGGGTCCTGCCTCCCGATTTTGCTTTTCCCGGAATGGATGCCGCCGACATAGTGGTGCCTCTTGTGCCGGATGCTGATCCGTTGCGAAAGGAAAGAAATTCCATCAGCTTTCTACGCGTGATCGGAAGATTGAAAGAAGGCGTCACGCTACAGCAGGCTGAAAGCAATTGGAATTCCATGGCCAGTCAACTGCAACGCTTGTACCCGGTTGCCAATGCGAGCAAGAAGGGAGTGAAAGCCGTTCCATTGCACGAAGAAATTGTCGGCAATTTTCGGCTTGCATTCCTGGTATTATCAGCCGCGGTGGGACTGGTGCTGCTCATCGCCTGCGCAAATTTAGCCAACCTTGTGCTTGCCAGAGCTTCCACCCGGTATAGAGAGATGGCGATTCGTCTGGCGCTCGGCGCAACGCGAGGGCGTTTGATGAAGCAACTTTTGACCGAAAATATTTTGCTTGCTCTGTTAGGCGGTTCTCTGGGGCTGGTACTTACGCAACCTGCAATAAAAGCGATCATTCTTCTCAGCCCGACTTCGCTTCCTCGCGCCGGCGAAATCGAAATGGATGCCACAGTGTTGTTCTTCACTTTGTTAATTTCATTGTTGTCCGGCGTCCTCTTTGGTTTACTGCCTGCGCTTCATACCGCAAAGGAGAGTTTCACTCAAGAATTGAAAGGGAGTGGAAAAGGAGCGTCTGAAGGGAGTCGCAAAAACAGCGTTCGCAACGTGCTAATACTTACCGAAGTGGCGCTATCGCTTTTATTGCTGATAGGCGCGGGTCTGTTAGCGAAAAGCTTCATTCGATTACAGTCGGTATCGCCAGGATTTGATTTTAAGAATTTGCTCGTAATGCGCCTTTCTCTTCCCAATGCGCAGTATTCAAAACCTGAAATGGTCACGGCCTTTTATAAACAGCTTTCCAACAAGATCAAAAATTTGCCCGGCGTGAAATCGGCCGGTGCTACATCGGTGCTTCCGTTGAGCGGGTCTAATGTGCGAATCAATTTCACTATTTCAGGGCGTCCACCTTTATCTCTATCAGAACGACCCATCACTCAGTATCGAATGACCGGCCCTGATTATTTCCGCACAATGAGTATTCCCATTCGTTCCGGGCGCGATTTTACAAATACAGATACGTTGCAATCTCAGCCCGTCGCAATCATCAGCGACTCATTTGCCCGCCGCCACTGGCCGGGGGAAAGCCCGATTGGCGCGCATATAAATATAGATGATAACAATCAGGGTCCAAGAGAAGTTGAAATCGTAGGTGTAGTGGGAGATGTAAGACACACAGGATTACAGTTGGATCCTGCGCCGGAGATTTACGTTCCTATCTCTCAAATTCCTGAAGAGAATGTTTCCATGCTGACCAACAATATGAATTGGGTGGTCAGGACCTTTGCAGAACCCTTGACACTGGCCGCCGCGATTCGGCGCGAAATTCAATCCGTCAATGGGAGCGTCGCTACAAGCAACACAAAGAGTATGGAGCAATATCTTTCATCGTCGCTTGCGCCGAGCCGCTTCAATTTGTTCCTGTTCGGGATATTTTCCGTTGCCGCATTGATACTCGCATGCATGGGAATTTACGCTGTGATCTCTTATTCTGTGACCCAGCGCACACAGGAGCTTGGGATTCGGATGGCATTGGGCGCTCAAAAATTGGACGTGCTCAAGCTGGTGATTGGAAGCGGTTTGAAAATTGTTTTCATGGGTGTGGCGCTCGGATTGATCGCCGCATACATTTTGACGCGAGTGCTGTCGAACTTACTTTATGGGATCAGTGTCACTGATCCGTCCACCTTTGTCTCGATGCCGCTGATACTCATCCTGATTGCGTTACTGGCGAGTTACCTTCCCGCGCGCCGTGCTGCGAAAGTCGATCCGGTCATTGCTCTCCGCTCGGAATAGCTGATACACTCAGCACAATTGCAATTGGGAGGATTTGAGATGTCTGCAATTTTCCGAACTGTAATTTTTCTGCTGGTTCAGTTCTGGCTATGTTCCAGTGCTCTTGCGGCAGGTCCTGCGGCAGATACCGTTTTCCGCAACGGTTACCTCTATACGGTGGATGCAAAAAATAGCGTGCAGCAGGCGCTCGCCGTTCGCGAAGGGAAAATTGTTTACGTCGGCAGCAACTCCGGCGTCAAACGTTATGTCGGCAAAGAAACGAAAGTCATCGAGCTGAAGGGCCGGATGTTGATGCCGGGACTCGTGGACGGGCACATGCATCCGTTTGAGGCCGGCGTGAAGCTTGCAAGCTGCAACCTGAACTACGAGGCTTTCACCATCCTTCAATTCCAGGCGAGGATTCAGAATTGCCTGGACAGCACGCGCGAAAAAGAACCGGACGGCTTGCTGGAGGTACAAAACTGGTTTCAGCAAAGCCTGCTGCCGCCCGGAACCGAGGCAACCCGCGAAACCGTCGATGCATTGATTACAAAGCGACCGATTCTTGTGCGGACATCATTCGGCCATACTACGCTGGCAAACTCACGCGCGATACAGCTGGCTCAGATTACTGCGACGACCCCGGATCCTGTCGCAGGAAAGATTGCACATGACGCGGCAGGCAATCCCACAGGCATTTTTGAAGATGAAGCTCAGTCGCTATTCGACAGTTTACTGCCGAAAATGACGGATGCCGACCGCGTGGCGGCAGCTCAAGCATCACTGGACGCCATGCGCAAACAGGGAATCACCACATTTCTTGACGCCTCTGCCGGTGCCGAAGCCATTGCTGCATACTCGACTCTTCAAAAGGAAGGCAAGCTTACCGCACGTGGTCATTTTGCAGTTCTCATCAGTCCTGAAGAAGGAAAGGATCCGGACAAGGCCGTGGCTTCAGTAATGGAAATTGTTCATAAGTATGATCAGGGCGTTGTTACCGCGCAACCAGGCATCACGGTCCGGAATGTAAAACTATTTATGGATGGAGTCATCACCGCGCCATCCTTTACCGGAGTAATGCTTGCTCCGTACTTGAAGAATGCAGGAACGCCGGAAAAGCCGAACTGGGTGGACAGCGGCAATACAGGACCCGCGCCTTATTTTTCAGCGGAAGTTCTCAAAACGCTGCTCTTGAAATTAGCGGTCGCAGGAATCGATCCGCACATTCACGCGGACGGCGACGGCGCCGTGCGTTATGCGCTGGACGGCTACCACGCCATGCGCGTGAAGTTTCCGGGAGCGCAAATCCGCGCAACTATTGCTCACGCCGAAATCGTCGATCCCGCTGATTTTCGACGCTTCGCGGAACTCGATGTCATCCCGGTTCTTTCGTTCCAGTGGGCAAAACCGGCGTCCGACACAATCGAGGGTGCAAAAGATTTTCTCGGGCCGGGCCGTTTCAAGTACCTGGAGCCGGAAGGTTTTCTCCACAAAGCCGGCGCCAGAATCGCTTTCGGTAGCGACTGGCCTGTTGATCTACTCAACCAATGGTTTGCACTGAAAGTCGGAGTGACCCGAACCAACGATCCGAGCGCCGGTGACAAGTACGCGGGCAGATTGAGTGACGATCCGGGCCTGTCACGAAAAACGGCAGTTCGCGCAATTACAATGAACTCCTCCTATGAACTGCACCAGGAAAAAGAGACCGGATCGCTGGAAGTCGGGAAGATGGCAGATCTCATCGTGCTCGACCGCAATCTGTTCAAGATTCCCGCCGAAGAGATCGCCAACATCCAGGTACTCCTTACCGTCGTCGGAGGTGAAGTCGTCTACCAGTCAGATCTGTTCCGGTAAATCAATTCAACAGTGCGACTCGGCCAAAGCCGCAACATTTTAGATTTCAGATGTGAGATTGCAGATTGAAATTGGAGAATTGTAGATTTGAAAAGCGTAAGTCTTGCCGGCGAGCCGCCGGCGCTACAAGCAAAAATCTTAACATTTCAATCTGAAATCCAGGATCTGAAATCTTAATTTTCATACCGATGCGAGTCATTGAAATTGGCGAAACGTTCGGGATTGATTCGTTGAGGGTTGTTCAACGCCCGGCACCTGTGCCTGAAGCCGGCCAGATTGTTTTAAGGATCCGGGCGGTCTCGCTCAATTACAGGGATCTGCTCGTGGTGAATGGTGTCAACCGGTGGCGACCTGCTGGAACACGTGTCCCCGTATCGGACGCTGTCGGAGTCGTTGAAGTGTTGGGCAGCGGAGTAACGCGAGTGAAAAGGGGAGACCGCGTTGCGCCCATCTTTTATCCCAGGTGGCTGGAGGGTGAGGTCTCGCCGGAAAAGCTGGTCTCTCCCCTTGGAGGCGCAGTAGCCGATGGAGTTCTTGCTGAATATGTCGCAGTGGATGAAGAGAGCGTGGTTCCGGTTCCTCCGCATTTGTCGGATGAAGAAGCCGCGACACTTCCTTGCGCGGGCGTTACCGCCTGGAATGCAGTGGTCGGCGCAGGCCGCTTCCGGCCGGGAGACACTGTCGTGGTGTTGGGAACAGGAGGCGTATCTCTCTTTGCGATGCAGTTTGCAAGAATGCTCGGGGCGAGAGTCATCGTGACTTCGAGCAGTGACTGGAAACTTGCGCGGGCTGCGAAGCTGGGCGCGTCAGCCGGCGTGAATTACGCATCTACCGATTGGACTGAAGCGGTTCTGGAAATCACACAAGGCGTTGGCGCCGATCATGTCGTAGACACCGTCGGCGATTTGGAGAAAGCGATCGCTGCGATCCGCGTTGGTGGGAGCGTGGCGTTTGTCGGTTTGTTGACCGGCATGAATAGCAAAGTGGATCTGGTCGCTTTGATGGGCAAGAGCGCACGGATTCAGGCGATTGATGTCGGCTCACGTGAGATGTTCGTCGCAATGAATCGGGCAATCACTTTTCATGAACTGCACCCGGTTGTGGACCGCGTGTTTCCTTTCTCTGAAGCGGTTCAAGGGTTCCAGTATTTAGGGGGAGCCACTCATTTCGGAAAGATCTGCATTCGTGTTGGATGATGTCGCAATTAGGACGAGTATTTCGCGAGAACTGTCGTGTAACGCGGATGGCTCCGCAGGGGATCCCATCTGGGATCTAACTTCAACTGGTTTACCGAGAACCAGGATGGGATCGAAAGAAGGTGATCCATTTGATCGAAAGCCTGATCGTACTCTCCTACCATCGCATAAATCTCCGCGAGAACCTGCAAATAGCCGTCACCGATCAATGCATCGCGTGAAACGGGAAGGAGTTCGACTGCCAGCTTCCCTTCGCGAATCGCGTCTTCTTTTCGACCAAGCCCGGCGTAGGCGATACCCAGAGAGGAATGTACCGCCGGACTCTTTGGTCTTTCCAACGCTTTTTCTTCCAGGAAGCTTCGCGCTTTTTCGTAATACGTTCGAGCAATGGCTTCCTGTTTTGAAAATGAATAGACCCTCGCCTGTGCCAGGGTTTTGGGAACAAAAATTCCTTCTTCCTGGAAGAGCTCTACAGGTGTGCGATCCAAACGCTCGAGAGCAGCCGTGTAGTTTCGTTCCATGGTTTCCTGGTTGGTCCAGTAAAACTGCGAAAATGCCGGTTCCCGATCCGGCATCTTTTCCAGAATCATCCGTGCTTGCTTTAAGTCGCCTTTCCAGAGAATCGCAATGGCCGATTTCATTCCATATCCATAAACCTGCTCAGGCGCAAGAGCCAGGGAGCGATCGATGAAATTATCCGCCTCCGCATAGCGGCGCAGCCGCATGAGACAAGAGGCCAATTCTCCGGGCATTTGAGGGTTGCGGGGATCCAACTCAAGAACCTTTTTTAAGTGACGGATCGATTCTTCAAACTTACCCTGTCGGCGTTCAATATATGCAATTCCGGAGATTGGCTCAATGTTGTTAGGTGCCGCTGCAGCCGCCGCGCCGAAATACTGCAACGCTTTTTCATAGTAGGAAAAGCCGTGATAATAATAGTAGCCCATTGCCACCAGCGCTTCCGGGAGATTCGGCTTCAGTCGGATCGCAGTATCTGCCGC
Source organism: bacterium (assembly GCA_022616075.1). Taxonomy (NCBI): domain Bacteria; species bacterium. Next base: position 29,782 of record JAKEFK010000005.1, on the reverse strand, counting down.
TTCTTTTGCCAGCGCCAGTCGTTGTGGCGTAGGATCGTAGCCTTCGTGAAAAATGTGAAGATGGGATCTGGCAATATAGGAATACGCATGGGCGAATTCTGGATCCAGTTGGGTTGCGCGGGTGTATTGCTCTATGGCGTCCCGGAACGTCTTTTGATCGTAGGAAGCCAGGAACATGTTTTCATTGCCTTTGAGATATGCCTGATATGCTTCCAGATTGGAAGTGGGCTGAGCGGTAAGATTTTCCTGTTGTGTCTGAAGTAAATTAATTCCGAGTTGTGCAATCAGCGCACTGGCGATTTCCGATTGCACATTAAACACATCATCGAGGACACGATCGAAGTTATCGGACCAGACCTGCGTATCATCAGCAACACGAACCAGCTGGGGCGTGACGCGCACCTTACTGGAGCCGCCGGAACGGCTCCATCGAATACTCCCCTCCAGGACATAATCCACTCCGAGCTCCTGCCCGATTTGCTTGATACTTTTGTTCGTTTTGTTGTATTGCATGGAGCTCGTGCGCGATATCACTCCGAGATCTTTGACCGTAGATAGCCGGCTTGTAATTTCATCCGTCATTCCTGTTGCAAAATACTGATCTTCGGCGGATCCAAGATTTTCAAACGGTAGGACAGCAAGCATCTTCCTTTTTTCGGATGTTGCCGTAACTGTTTTGCCGGATGCTGATTCTTGCTTTCGTTGTTGAAACAGGAAAGCTGCAACAACAACAAGCACAGCGATCGCGGCAATTGCCGGAAGTTTCCAGGAGCGAGCGGATCGCGCGGCGGCAGGAACGGTGGTTGCCGATCGTGCTGATAACGAACCGGACTCCGTATCGCGTTTTAGATTTCGAAGATCGATAAGCAGGTCGTGCGCGGATTGATAACGGTTGTCCGGATCTTTCTCCAGACATTTCCGGACGATGTGGTCCAGCTCGGGAGGAACCGCATAATTCAGTCGAGCCAGCGCGTCCGGAACGCTGTTGATGATCTTGTTGATCGTTTCTGTCTGGGAATCACCCGCAAACGGAAGGCGTCCGGTTGCCATTTGATACAACACGACGCCAAGAGAAAACAGATCGGATCTGTGATCGACTACTCTCCCGAGCGCCTGCTCCGGGCTCATGTACTGCACGGTTCCCATGACAAGGCCCGGTTCGGTTCCGGATTTTGTGGCCAATTTGCTTGCTTCCGATTGTGGATCGGATGGTTGCAGGAACTTCGCGAGTCCGAAGTCAAGAACCTTTGCCTGACCGCGGGGAGTGATCATGATGTTTGCGGGCTTGAGATCGCGGTGCACAACTCCTCTGGAATGCGCTTCATCCAGAGCGTCGATTGTCTGGATAGCAACCTCCAGTAACCTGTTCACTTCCAGCGGATTTCCCTTAAGTTTGGCTTCCAGCGTTTCCCCTTCCACGTGCTCCATTGCGATGAACCGGATATTCTCAGACTCGCCGAGTTCGTAAATGCTTGCGACGTTGGGATGCTTCAAGACCGATGCGGCCTTTGCTTCCTGAACAAATCTCCTTAGCCTTTCCGGATCCGCTGCAACTTCCACAGGAAGCAATTTGATTGCAACGGTCCTTCCCAGGTTCGTATCCTCTGCCAGGTACACTTCGCCCATTCCTCCGGATCCCAGTTTTGACAGGATCCGATAATGGGAAATGTTTTCCGGCATCATTGTTTATTTTTCCAACGGACGAATATTGTACCGCAAATGCCCTGATGGTAAGTCTGAGGAGGACTAGCTTAAGAGTGCATTTTGAACGGCGCGAACGACGCGCTCGATATCATTGTCGTCCGTTTGCCAGCTGCAAACGGATACGCGCATGCAGCGTTTCCCGTTCCATTTTGTTCCACCAAAAAACGCTTCTCCGTTTTTGATGATTGTCCTGATGACTTTGTCTGTGCGCGTATCGTGGTCCTCCTCCGTGGCGGAAGGCTTGGGATCCAGGAAGCGGACGAGGCCTTGGTTGATGATCGGTTCCGAAACCAATTCCACACCGGGCAGGTTTGCGATGGATTGCACGAGTCTACGCGCTTGCCTGCAGTTTTGTTCCACGAGTTCGGCAATTCCACTCTTTCCCAGATGTCGAATCACCGCGTAGGTAGCGAACGCACGCGCTCTGCGGGACCATTCCGGATTCCAATCCATTTCATCGCGAGCGCCCGATTCATGAATGAAGTAGCTTGCGGAATAAGACATGGCCGCGCGGTGCGATGCGGCATCGGCAACAAACGCATATCCACATTCAAAAGGAACATTCAACCATTTGTGACCATCTGTGGCCCAGGAGTCTGCTTGATCCGCTCCCTTTAGAAGATGATTCAATTCGGAGCTCACAGCGGCCCACAATCCGAAAGCTCCATCCACATGTACCCATGCATTGTATTTATGAGCCACAGGAATGATTTCGGCAAAATGATCGAAGGATCCCGTATTCAACTCGCCTGCCTGCAGCAGCACGATTGCCGGCAGATCGGGTTGTTTACTCAGTAACTCTTCAAGAGCTCCGTGTATCAGCTGGCCCTGTTGATCGCAAGGCACTGTTGTTATGTTATCGGTGCCAAAACCTAAAAAACGAACAGCGCGTTCAACGGAACCGTGACGTTGATCGCTACCGAAAATCCGAACCACCGGTGCGCCGATCAGGCCGTTCCGTTCAACATCCCATCCCACGCGAGCCAATACTTTGTGTCTTGCTGCAGCAAGACAGGTGAAGTGCGCCATCTGGCAACCGGTAACGAATGCGAAACTTGCTGTTTTCGGCAAGGCCAGAATTTCTTTCAGCCAATCTCCCGCGACTTCTTCTACTACACCCACAGCCGGACTTGTTGCATGGATTGCCCCATTTTGATCCCAGGCCGATGTAATCCAATCTGCCGCCAGTGCAACCGGTAAACAACCGCCAATCACCCACCCGAAGAACCTTCCTCCTCCGCTCGTGAGCAGCCCACCGGAGACATCTGCGATCAAATCATTCAACACGACATTTGCAGGAATCCCACCGGGCTGTAATTCATGCCGCAGCCGTCTTCTCAATTCCTCCAATTCCACGGATGCGGAAACTCTCGCAGTTTCCATATTCTTCAAATGCGAAGTCGCGTGTTTAAACGCCTGTTCCAGTAGCGGCAAATAAAGTGAGCTTTTATTCATTCCCGGTCTCCATTCCATTGAAATGCTTCGAACCATAATTATAGGTTCGAGCAAGAACGCTGAGGGTGATCAGTATGCCGAAGTTTTTAGTGGAACAGTTGATTTAAGCGCCCGATTGGATAGCAGGATCGTTCCGCTTTTATTCGGGCCACAACCATCCAAAACATCCAGGGGTGCTTTCTAGTGTCCTGTCCCATCTAAAACTTGCATTTTGCTGCTGGCTCGCAGGCTTGATGGCGAGGCGCGAGCGAGGCGCATACCCTCTGCGGTATGTAACGAGCGAGCAACGAAGCCAGCGAGCCTGCGAGCCGCAGCCCTCGAGGGGCGCGGGGGCGGACAGGCATCTGCTGCGTTGCCGCTCCTCGACGATGCGCTGGGGCATCGACTGCGTCGCGGCGCCTTGCATCTGCCTGCATGGCGCTCGCGCCAAAATGGAAAGTTTTAGATGGGACAGGACACTAGATCCTGAGAAGGTACGTGAATTTGATCAGAAGTGATCTGTCCCTGCGAACAGGAAGGTCAGTGTAAGTGGCTCTATCCATGATTTCGTTGTAGACGATAAACAGCTCAGTCCCTTCCTTGAAGAGATAGCCAGCGCGCCAGTTCAATCCAAACTCCTGGGAAGAATTATCGTACTGAAGAACTGCCGATGAGGAAAGACTTGTGTTCAGCGAATAGCTGATTCGGGTCCGTGACAGATAAATGTGAAAGTCCTCTTGATCCAATCCAACAAAGTTTGAAACAAAATTTTGAGAAACGGTCAGGTGTTCACTGATTTTCCAAAGGATGGAAGGGCTGAGTTCAAGACGGGAACCGTCATAGAAACCTCCATGAGAAACGGACAGAGTGCCTGAAATGTTCCTTCCAGGTTTCGTCGAGATCTCCATTCCAAAGCGCGTGTCGAGATAATTTCCCGCAGGCACTGTAATGGTTCGAAAGATTGGAAATTCTACGGGAACAAGTTCTTCATTCCGGCTTGCAAAAAATCGGAATTGATCCTCGCTTTGAAAAAGCGCTTTTATCGAAGCTTCATGGAACAGAAGAGTCTGCGTGCCTGCATGGTCTTCTTCACGGATTAGTTCATAGCCGGGCGTAAGACTTAGCAAGGGTCCTGATTTTGTGTAGTAGGGAAGAAAGAGGTTGCCGGACAGGCGGCGCGTGTCGGGTCTCTGCACAAATCCGATTGCAGGATCAAAGCCTGCATCAATGTCCGAGTAACGAATTCGGAAGGAGGTTCGTTCGCCACTTCGTGAAAGATTCAAATCGAAGGCTGTAGAATCGGAAAAACTCATACCGTCCTGGGAAGAATGATTTCCTGTCGCGAAGCCAGTCAAGAAAATTTCGTTCCACAAATGAATATTGATGTCCACTCCTAAGGTCTGTTTGGAAGAAAGTCCGTCGGTGGAGCGATTTGTTAAGATGCTGCCGATATAGGATCGGCAACTGATTCCAGCTTTCAAACGGAGAACAGCGAAATTGTCTGCGGGAAAGCCAGAGTCTGAACGTGTCTGAACATTCAACGCGCCGATATCCAGACGGTTGATTTTTCCGGTGAGCTTTGCGCCAAAAAGAATCGGGACTGTTTCTGTTCCGTCTTCCGAAAGGCCGATCCTTCTGCTAAAAAAGATCTCGGTTTCTCCCGGAATTCCAAATTGAAAATTGCCGGCGCTTTCCAGAAAGAATTCTCGCTTTTCCGGAAAAAAGAGCCGGAATCGAGTCAAATTTACCTGCCGGTCGTCAACATCCGCTTCCGCAAAATCCATGTTTGCTGAGAAGTTGGAAATCAAATTGTTTGTCAACTGATACCTGATATCCAGGCCAGCATCTTTTTCAGCTTCCGTATTTCCTGTTTCCGCTGAAAAGCCGCTGAGAGCGTATGGTTTGACGAACAAATGATCTCCGCTCTGTATTGCTTCGAATCGATACTTTCTTGCTGCGGAGACGTTCGGTGTCCCGTTCGATAATTGCAGCGGAATCAACGGCGCAAAGATCTGTTCATTGGTCCGAATTATCCGCCGGAAGAAATTAATTCCCATGATGTTTATGCTTGCTTTGTGAAAACGAAGCGTTGAAAAGGGAACCTCAACTTCTGCAATCCACCCCTGATCGGTGATTTGGCTCTTGCATTCCCAAATCCCGTTCCAGTTGGGTTCCCACAGGTCGCCTTCATTTGCAAATTGAGCATCCACGCGAGCTCCCAGAGGATTTGTCGAAAACCAGTAACCGTTTCTTCCATCGTTGTACGAGTCGATGGCGAAAGCCAGCTGGTCGTTTTGAACGAGATCGAAGTCGTCCCGTTTCATCACGGTGGCGACGATTTTTTGAGGTTGGCTATCGTAAGCTCGAAAGCCCAGAAAAAGAGATCTTTCGGTGTACAAAATCAGCATGTCCGTTTGTTCCGTAGGGGTCGAACCTTCCCTTGGAAGTCTTTGTTTGAAATCCGAAACAACCAACGCCCCCTTCCATACCTCCTCATCCAAATTGCCATCGATTCTCGGTGGATTTGTTATCCGTGGAGGAATTTGAATGGAATCCTCCGCAAAAAGAGAAAGCGAGAGAAACACCGCATTCAACAGAATGAACGAGATCAGTTTCACTGCTTTCCGCTTTTATTTGACGGTCATTTAGTCCTTGTTTTTTTCAGATCGATTGTTTCTTCGGAATGAAACAATTTTTGCGTTACCAGATCCGAAAGAGTTTCAAAAACTTCGCGTCTCAGAGAAAGCAGAACAGCATTACCCTGAAGTTTTTCTTCCAGCAGTCCTGCTTCTCGCAAAACCTGAATGTGATGTGAGACAGTTGGCCTGGATAAGGCGATTGCCTTTGCAAGATCTGCGGAGGTCAGGGGATCTCTAGCCAGCAGAGCCACCATCGCGTACCGAGTCGTGTCTCCCAGCGCTTTGAAAATCAAGGCCGGGTCACGTTCCGGTTCATCGACTTGTATCTCTGGAGGTCCGGAAGTGGCCTGGCTTAATGAAATTGCGGGATCAAAGTACGGAAAGAAAGCAAGAATTCTGCTCGGGTCTCCTTCGTATGTAGTCCAGTGGCGTTTATCATTAAACGCTGAAGGCAAAATCACAGCGCCTGAAAGTTTCTTGAGCGGAAGCTTATAACCTCCGCGCACCGCTTCCAGAAAACCTCGCCTTTCGTCAATCTGTACGCGGAGCAAAGCGAGACGCGCAAATTCTTCGAGTGTGCAGGATTGAAATAGCCGCTCCTTCTCTTCCCTCGATCGCTCCAGTTGCGCGGAAAGGAAGTCCCACGTTTGTTTAAAGTCTGTTTCCCAAAAGATTTCCAACAGGTTTACCAGGATTTTCTGGAACTCTTTTGGTGTGCGGAGAAGGCAATTTAAACCCAGAAAGATTGGCGAAGACTTCTTAGCCGGATAAAGACCGATAAATGCGAGCCATTCACGTTTGGTCTTTGAAATCCGCATTACGGTTTGAAAGAGATCGTAGCGTCCTGAAAGAAGAGAGGCTACCGGTCCCCATTCGTGGAAGATTCCAAAGAAGATTGTTTTCTGCAACTCCTGGACCGTCAGTTTGGCGATCCTTCTGATCCTGTTTTCAAAGGACAGATCCAGCGGAGCGTCTAAAAGAGTATCGGAAACAGCAGGCCAGAGGTAAGGAGACCCACCGATCAAAGCAAACTTTCTATGGAAACTCTGCGGGATTCGTTGCAGCGCAAGCCTTTTCCAGCCTTCGTGGATCCGCGAGTTCTCATCGGTCAGCGTTTGCAAGGCAAAGAAGGGCTCGAAACAGGGACTGACAACAAACTCGAATCTAGATTTGATATTAATCATAGTAGATAGATTATAAACTAACATTATATAGTTGTCAAATCACTGAAAACACTGGCGGGCGACTGTAGTGCCCTGTCCCGTCTAAAACTTTCCATTTTGGCGCGAGCGCCGCCGCGCCCCTCAAGGGCTACGGCTCGCAGGCTCGCTGGCTTCGTTGCTCGCTCGTTACGTACCGCAGAGGGTATGCGCCTCGCCATCAAGCCTGCGAGCCAGCAGCAAAATGCAAGTTTTAGATGGGACAGGACACACTAGCAGTGGGAATCAGAACGACGCACAATTCGGAGAAGTGCTGATCACGACCGCATTGACAAAGGAATGAGATGAGGGACGTTCTTATGGAGTTTTATAAATAAACTTGATAACACCAAAAATACAAAATAAGGAATCAGCCAAAGCACTCTACCCTGATAACGTCCTTCCGCCGCTACAGTAAATCCCACGAAAGCGGCATTTAAGAGTAAGAAAATGAACAAAGCGAGCATGATTCCGGATAGGAAGTAGTATTTTTTTGAAAGACAAATAAGCAAAACGATCATTGCTGCTGCAAAAAATAATATCTGCGCAATCTTCTCCTTCAAAGAGAAAATTCTGCCTTTTACTTCCAGCCCTCTCTGCTGTTTCCCGTTCATAAACTGGTTGAATTCAAAAGGATAATAACTTCGTAAGACTTTGAATACGCCAAAGGTTTCGTCATACTTGAAAAGCTTTGAAGAGGTTTTGGTTAGTTGTTTGAAAGTTTCCTTCAGACACCTACGAAGGATCATTGGAGAGAAGGAATTCAGAGAATGCGAAATAATGTCTTGATACTCAGCCTGGTCCTCCGGAGCCGGTTTCCAGCCGCCCATTTTACGCATCGGTGAATCTTCCCCCCAAAAATACCAGTTTGGAAAGTTTTCGTTACCATTTAGTTTAATCACCTCCCTGTAATTACAAAGTTTCCAATTCTTTTCGTGGCAATACTTATCCAATGTTTTGGTTAAAGTGCCATGGTAAATTAGTTTGGATATGTAAAAAACGGAGTTGTTATTTGTTAATGTGAATCTGTCATTTACAGCGAGATTCAACATGCAAAGAGCGAGAGTAGCAGCTATCGCTAAAAGGGATAATTGTCTTGAAGTTTTCCAGAAAAGATCATTTCTGGAACGAAGCCCCCAGGACAAGAGCAGCAGGAGAATCACCGAAGAGTACATCAAGAATGAGTGACTGTTGTGCGATATGAACGAGACCATGATTGCGCCGGCAGAAAAAAATCTATCCACAGATTGCGTTGAGATAAGAAAAAGGAATCCGCCCAAAAAGAGCCAGCTTGTAAAAATATCAGGCATAATGCAGCTGACATATTTCGAAATGTCAGTCGTTAATACAGTAATGAGTATTGCACTGAATGCTATTACATACTGTCGTTTAACAACCGGGAGAATTAAAGTTGCAATTCGAAAGAGCAATGCAGCAGTTATGAGAGACTGCAAAATCAGTGGAACCCAAAGTGAGTTGAATAAACGGGCTGACATGAGAAACAAACCATAGCCAATCGGTTTGTCATTTAGGGGTACTTTCAGTTTGAATGACGAACTAACATACGCTGCTGTGTCTGAATGAACCAATGGATAAGTATTATTGATCGCAGCCCAGAGCAATAGAATAGAACCAAGTATTACTAAGCTGAATTGAAGTAAGAAAGTATTTTTCACGCGAAGAAAGGAGAAGACAAGCATTTCTTCTAGTATTCATCATTTCCCGAAATGAAAGAAGGTCCGATCCCTGTTTCAATCGCCAGTTCTCGAACGTTCAGAAATCCGGCAATTGCTCATTGCTGTCGAGCTCAATAGTCCAGAGGCCACGGCCAAAAGTGCCGACTACGAGTGTTGTCGAACCTTGCAGGAAGGAGAGGTCCTGGGCTGCGGCAGTGAAGGGCGCCCGGATCGCCTCCCAACTTCCACCACGATCGCGGCTAATATAGACGCCAATCTCTGAGCCGGCGATGAGCGTGTTGGATTTTTGTGGATGCTGGGCCAGCGACCAGAGCGGCGCGGAGGGCAGGGCAGCATCGCCAATACCGCTCGCGCTGCGCCAACTGATGCCGCCATCATCAGTGTGCCACAAGTTTTCAGCGGTGAAACCACCGAACGCAATGAACACGCGCCGGCGGTTGGAAGAGTCAATGAGGATTCGGGACGGCCATCGGTTTGGCAGGGGATTCAAGGATCCGTTGTCATCCATTGCTTCCCAGGTCGGCGTGGTGGCAAGACCATTTCGCGTGCGGAACAAGCGGCCGTCGTTGTGCGCAACCCAGATCTCATTGGAGTCGCCGTTCGCAATGGCGATCGCGCTGATGAGGTGGCCATCATCTCCCGGAAAAGCGCGTAGCAGCGGTGGCTTGATCGCCACCCAGGTCGCGCGATTCCCGGCATCCAGCGTTGCTTTGCGCACATTCTCACTGCGCCAGAGTGATGCGCCGCCTCCCAGCATTCGTCCCGGCGAATTCGGGTCGAGCAGAACCGGTGCGATGAAGTTTGCGCGAAGATCGCTCACAGGATTGCTGTCGGGAAGGTCGTTGGTCAGATCAATCAAACCGTTCGGCTGGATGCGCGCGATCCATAAAAACTGAGTGCATCCATACTGATAGCGTGAGTTACTTGGATCGATGAGTGCGCAGGCGCCATCGCCGTGCATTTCGATTGTTGTTTGAGTCGATCCCAAATTGCTGCGCAAGACACCGCGATCCTGAGTGCCGCCCAGGATGAGCCCATCTTTGGAGTGGCCGGCGACAGCGTAGTATTCTGTGGTCTGCATTCCGTGGTCGAGGCTGCTGGCGCGTTTCGGCCTGAGCCTCCGCGCCTCCACGTCATCTATGCGATCGATCCCGCCATCGTTGAGAATATAAACTTGACGATTGCCGGAAACGCCGAAACCGGAATCAGAGACCGCCGCCTGATAATCGGCATGACCGACGTCGCGGGCCTGTTCATCGGAGTAATTCACCCGCTGCCAGGTAAAGCCCCCATCGCGACTTCGCGCCAGGCTGACTCCCCCCGCCAGCAGCAGATCGGGATCGGTGGGAGACACCCATAGCATACCCGTATAGAACACCAACCCGAAGATCACTTCTCTGGAACGTTGGGTGAACGATTCACCGCCGTCATCTGACCGATAAATTCCTTCGCGTGAAATCGCATAAGCGGTCTGAGGACGCGATGGAGCGTAGGCAATTTCGTAGCGAGTAAGCTGCGTAGTACCGACGCCACTCGAACGCCGCCATGTGAGCCCGGCGTCGTCCGAGATCATCACCCGCGCTTCGCCGCTTGGAAAGAGGCCCTCGCGGACAGCTAGAAGAACTCGTGAGCCATTGCGCGGCTGGAAGACAAGGGCCGAGGGCGTAAGAAGATCACCCTGGAGCACGCGGGTCCAGCTCTTGCCGGCATTGGTCGAACGATACACACCCGACCGCGTTGGAAATTCGGGATCGGCAACCGCGGCCAGCAGAACATTTGAACTCACTGGTGAGATAGCAAGTGCCGGAACAAAGCGCCACTTCCTGGTTCGTTTGAGACGCTTCCAACTTTTACCGCCATCGCGCGAAACGAATATACCTGCGCCTGGCCCTCCGCTGTGAAAACGCTCACCGGTCCCGAAGTAGAGAATATCGGGGTTTCGCGGATCGATGACCAGCGAACCCGCAGGCAGGCCGAGTTTATCGGCGATCGGACGCCAACTGGCACCAGCGTCTTCACTCTTCCACAGGCCGCCAGATCCGGCCGCGGCCCATAAAATTTGCGGATCTCCTGGATGGACAACTAAGGCGCGTGCGCGCCCCCCGCGGTCGATCGGACCCCTGGCGGTCCAAACTTCGGTAGTTATCGCAGCCGAGGCCTTCTGATTTCGCCAGTAACTCAGATTCGCTTCAAGCTGCTGCAATGCTTTGAGCCGGCCATCCGGCGTAATCCGGCCATGCTCATCGCGCATCGCGCGCTCTCGCCAGCGGGTCGCCTCCGCCGGACCGCGCTCTTTTATCCGCCCCGATTCATGATTGCTCGTGCAAACAAAGATCATGCAAACAAAGACGCACAGGCCGCATCCCCGAAACAGCATCTGATGTAAGAGTACTGTTTCATCGAAAATCCTTCTAGTTTTTAACGCAGAGGCGCAGAGGCACAGAGGTTTGACTCTTTTTTCTCCGCGTACTCCGCGTCTCTGCGTTAATTTTAGACAGTATAATAAAGTAGAAATGTGGAAAAAGATTTTGTTGGGAATCCTGGCGCTGCTTCTGCTTGCTGGCGGTGCCTTTGTTTACTGGATAGGTGGACCGAGCATGGTCATCGGAATGATTCGCTATGATCAGCGTGAAGAGGGAAGACTTCGCGTGGGTGATCGCGCCCCTGATGTTCCGCTCCTCTCTTTGGATGGAAAAAATCAGTTGCAGCTGAGCTCTTTTATCGGACCGAAACCTCTTGTTTTGGTTTTCGGTAGCTTCACGTGACCTCCCTTTCGCAAGTCGGTCGACACGCTAAAGAAGATCCACAGAGAATACGAAAACAAAGTCACCTTTTTGACAGTATATATAAAGGAAGCCCACCCTGAAGATGAGTGGCAAGTGAAATCCAATGAAAAGGAAGACGTCTGTTACGCGCAGCCCAAAACTCAGGCTGATCGTTTAATGATCGCGACTGATTTCGTAAAGCGTTTTCAATACAACATCCCTTTACTGGTGGATCCGATTCAAAATCCCGGGAATGCTGCTTTTTCAGCGTGGCCCGAACGGTTTTACATCATCGATGAAAAAGGTACGATCGTCTATAAAGGAGAGCCAGGGCCTTTCGGCTACAAACCGGAAGAAGTTCTCGAGTGGCTTTCAAAACGCTTCCCGGTACAATCCGCTCTTCGCATCGTTGCGCCGTCTGAAAATCGCCTTCAAGCCACAAAGGCACAGTGAACACACAGCTATAGGACTTTTGTTTCCTGGAGGATTAAGTCGATCTGATGCTTCAATTTCAACTGAAGTTCCGCCATCGATTCAAAGCTCAAGTAGATTTGCTCTGCTTCTGCTATTTGATCTTTTAGCTTTTTGATCTGCAAAATCTGCTCATCAATTTCGCTGATCTTGACCGGCACATCCTTGAATAGCACGTACAAATACCTTGGATTGGTGCTGCCCTTTTTGAAGTTCTGGTAAGCGAGTTCGAACTCTTCTTTCGTGAATTTCCCAACCTTCTTGAAAAAAAGAAAAATGACAACCTCGCATTGGAGTAGTTGCTCATTGAAGTGATCTTGAATGCCAGCTCCGCGAAAGCTGTGTGATAATTCCTCCCATACAATCAGTTGAAGATACAGACCTTTGTTAAACATCCGGTCATTCTCTCTTCTAATCAGTAACTCGATCTCTCTTCGCTCGGGTTCCATCTCTCCAGAAGAAGCGAGGAAAATCTTCAGACTGCGCATGGAAGCCGGAGCTGTTTGATCCTCACGCTGCCGAGGAACTGTTTCTTCTTTGGTTTCTTTGACCGGATCGTCCTCTTTCGAACCGGGTGGTTCTACACGTTTGTTTCGAGTCTCAATCGGCGATTGCATAGCTGTGCTTTCGCTTTCGATGCTCTGTTTGCGCAAGGCGGAGAAGCCACCGTAATCACAATTTGGCGGTACGCGCGAAAGAAAATCTCTCCATTCATCGGCAACGTTCCGATAAGGTGGCTCGGCTGCGTTAAGAATGGAGAAAACATCCTGTCGTACATTTGCTGGCCAGTCGAGAAGCCCGGCCTGAAGCGAGGATTGTACCTGCAAAACACCGGGAGATTTTCCTGCCTGCAACAAACCGGCGCAAAACAATATTCGCTCGATCGGAGAATCTGCCTGTTCGAGGCAATCCTGTAACATATTGGATCGTTCGCCGCCATAAATACGCGCCATTGCTAAACCAGCCTGGCCTCTAGTTTCAGAATCATTGTCTTGAATCAGACGGTCCAAAATATCCGCATATTGAAATGCCTTACATAACCCGATTTGTCGCGCATGATATTTATTCCACACCGGTTTAAAAGTTTCGAAGATCTTGCCGAGAGAAGCCCGTGGATCGTCACCGAGATGAATCACGTGCAAAAGCGAGTGGAGTGCATAACGTCGGATTGTCTCATCCTTATCCCCCAGCGCTTCGGTTGCCTTCCATAGTGCCTGTACAGAAGTCTTGTGTTGGATCCGGCTTAATGACAAAGCGCATTCAGCTCTGAGAGCGAGCGGCTCCTGATGATCCATCAGGATGCCTTGAAGAGTAGCGACTGCCCGCTGCAGTCCTAAGGACCCGAGGACATGGGCGCAACATTCCCGAACAAGCTCATACGATTTGTTGTTTCCGCTATTAGATAGCCACTTGAGAAATTGATCTGCCTGGCTTTTGCCACTTCTACGCCTCAGTATTCTTTTTAGAACGATAAGGTCTCCGTCTGTCACGGGATCCGGATATGGGCTGAAATTGTCATGTTCATAGCCTTCAAACAAATCCGCCATAAAATTCAGCAATGAAATGTGTTCAGGCAATTGCTTTGTCAGGAATCGCGCCGCAGCCTGAAGAGTCACGAATCTAAATTTTCCATCCAGGTCAGTTCGGGTCTTCTCCAGAACATCACGAATGGCATATCTCCAATCGAATGCGCCTAGATAACCCAACGCTTCGATGCAGTTTCGTACTTGATCTTTTTCTTCGAGTAATCGAGCGCCGCTGCTGTTGATGAAAGAATCGGCAATCTGATTTGCAGCTTCAACCTTTACCTCTTCGTCCGAAAAGATATCGAAACACTCGGCAGCCACACTTCCCGTTTTCCAATCACCGGTCCGAACGAGCTCTACAAGAGCTTTGGCAGATTCCTCTTCAAAACTGGCAAAGAATTGCTTGAACCGATCATGAATCTGTTCACGATGAGTCCTATTCGAAATATCTTCCATTTGTTTTAACAAATCGACGACGTGAGGAATTGCAGTAGAACCTTTCTGCCAGAATGTTTCTAGCGCTGCCGTGCCCTCAGCTATGTTTGCCTCCATAAACCAATCCGCGGCACTTTCCTCTTTGGCCGGAGGCAAGTAAGCAGGCGGCGGTGGCAGTGGTTTTGAATCCTCAACCCCAGCGGGAATGTTTTGGATTTTGACTTTGCTGCGACTTACAAAATCGTGGAGCCGACCCTCTGCAGCCAGAATCATGGCAAGCAAGTCACGGACTTCAGCTAAGCCAGCCTGGCCGAGCGTGGTCTTAACAAAGTCCATTTTCTCACTGTCAAAATCATTGATGAGGGCTCGAGCAGCGAAATAACTTTCAAATGTGTCGTGAAAGAATTTGAGGTAAGACTCGCCAACGCGCCGGTAGAGACCCGCGGAAATCAGGATATTCAACACTTCGATTGCCGGGCGATTAATACCGAAGCCTTCGAGAGGATCCTTAACCGCATAAAGAATCTCCACGGCTCTGTTAACAGTCACGCCGCGCGATCCGGGGTTGCGCAGATACGTCTCGCGGACTAAATGGCATATGCCGAAAATCAACCCTGCCGAATTCTTGACTCCTGTAGCGTCGGGGCGGAGAAGCCTGTCAGTGAATTTAGAATAGACACCAGGTAGATCCTTCGGAACATTTCCTTCTGAAGCATAGACCTCAGCTACCAGCCGAAGCATAAGTGGAATTCGGGGCAGGTTTGGGAGGCGTTCCTGAAGCAAGTCATTGAGTTTGCCAGCCCGCTCCAGTGAGTGATTCGCGCTTGTTATTTCGGGTGCTGATGAAGCCGGCCTCGGTTCCGGTAGGTACCGCGCTAAGAAGGGAACAATGTCGTCATTAGATAAGTCTCTAAGCTGAATTTCAACGGGCTGTCCTAAAGCATCTCGCAGGTCGGTGGGCAACTCAGTCCGGGAGGCGAAAAGAAATCTAGCGTCAGGATTTTGCTTAACCTTTTGGGGAATATCCTTCATTGCGTCGTCCCAAAAAGCCTCGCGAATTTCCGAGTATCCATCGAACAATACGAGAAGGTATCCGGCCTCAAGTTGTGCGGCTACTATCGTATCATTTACGTATGCCCGATGCCGCCGCAAACTTCCGGTAACAGTGCTAATCACGTTCCCGGTATATGCTAAACCTTCTACCAATACGGGAACGTGTTTTCTTCCGCCTACTTCGTTTAACGCCATAAGTGCGATGTAGCGAGCCAGCGTGCTCTTACCTCGCCCACCGTCCGCTACAATCGTGACTGCCTTATGCTGCAATTCTTCCCACGCTGCTTGCGAAATCGATTTTGTGGATGCTGCTTCCGAAAGGCCTGTCGCGGTGTAGGGAAGATCGACATACCTTTCGGAGACAACGGTCATCTCGCGCTCGCGTCGCATATTATGGCGATATCTGCGATAAAGCTTCCACCGGCCCACCGGTGTTAGATAAAACCAGGGAGCAATCCATTTGAACGGCGGCACGTTTAATTGAAGAAGGAGAGAGGCTAATCGTGTAGAACAGAAAGTCAAAACCAGGAGACTCCCCAAAATGGTCCAGAATCCTCCCGGTATGTCTTCCTTAATGAAGCGGATTATTGCTGGCCAGGAAATGCCTCGATCTACATTGTCGACAACATAGATAATATTTTGTTCAGATGCGATAACGAATGCTCCTGGCATGCGCGCAATCGAACTAACTCTGGAGATCCTTGAAGCATCTTCGCTAGCTTCGGAAAAAGATTCTCCGCCATCCACACTCCAAAAGAGTCCTTGATCGCTCCCGGCAACCAGCATTTCGGGGGTGCCATCAAGAAGAACAGCTTCTGGATCAATCCACAGGTCCGTAATTTTTCCACGCAACCCTACTGCCCGTGGTCTCCAGCCATTTGAGTCTGTTGCGTTCCGAAAGCAGTGGATCGCATTTCCCATCACCGCACACACACAAGAACCACTTGCGATGAGTCTTGAGATATCGCTCAGCTTCCTGACATTCAGCGGACGCCACACAAGATGCTCAGGATTGAATGTGTACACGGTGTCTTCTGTCGAAACGAAGACTGCTTTATCAGATGTGGTTATCGAAATGAGATTAGCATCATTCAGGCCAGTTGAAATTTCTTGCCATTTTGTGTCCTCTTTCTGCTGGCGGCTCACCTTCCCTCTGCTGAGGCGATATACGTGATCGGAGCTTATCTCGATCTGGTCATTTTTATCGAAAACATCCGGCTTCTGAGCATTTTGGCTACCCCACGGCTCCCAATTTCCACTTTCGTCACGCGTAGTCTGAAGTCCACGATTCGTCAACGCCAGGACGATTCGCTCTTTCAGGGCCACATCGTAAATCTCTTGTCCAATGAGGCCTGGCAACCATTTCTTCCCGAAATCATCGCTGTGCCATATCGTCTTTTCACCTTTACCATGCAAGGGGCGTGTTATCGCAAATAGCATCTTCTGTGAGATACCGGCGTGAAGCACTTCAACAGAGCTGCGCCAGGTACATTGCTGAAAGTTATCGAGGCCAGTAGCTACGTAAAGGTGAGTTGGCGCAACGGCCAGCACTCGATCCGTGCCCACAACGACGAAGCGCGAAATATCATCCGGCACATTCTGCAACCTTGCCCATTTGCCGTTGCGTAAGTCATATGAGAAATGACCCGTAGATGTGGCAGCGTAAAGCCGGGTGCCAGCAGTCACAAGACTTCGAATCGGATTTTGGGAAGTTGTATTTTCACCTTGGAAGTTCCAGGGATACGGGCGTCCGAAATCCTGCCAGTTATCTCCTAGATCATTGGACTCCTTCAATATTCCCGTGGAAAGCGCGGCAATCAACTTACCTGAAAGGCTCGTCATTGACGTGGGGTCTTGCCCCTCGAACTGCAGCCGCTTTAAGGGGTCAGCGTAACCAGGCCCGGTAAGGTAATGGCCGTAAATGACATTGTTATCGGAATTGTAAAGCCATACAAGAGCTTGAGATGCATCATCGCGTTTTATTCTTTCGATAGTTATAGGGAGCCAACCGCGTGGAAATCGAGCAGCTTTTTCCCATTGTTTATCTCTCTTAACTAGTAAGCCTTCGTTTTCCCACGTTAACTCAGTTGGACCAAACCGCCAAAATGTAACCTGCTGGTTTGTACTGAGCTTGCTCCATGTCAGCAGCTTCGGATCCAATATCCAGCTGCCATCGCTAAAATAAGCAAGCGCCCCGGAGTCAACGCATGATACCCAGAAAGGTTTAGGCGCGGGCAACTTTAACTCAGTCCACAGCGCCCCTTCATTTACGCTCATGAAGATAAGGCTTTCTTCGCGCGGAAAGGAACGTATACAGACGAACAGTACGCCATCGAAAGCGCTAAATGTAGAGTTGTCTACCTGGAATCCGGGGCTTACCGCAACTGACGGAACTTGCAGCCGATACGGGGTCATGCCATCAGCAACCGGAGGGTGCTTCTTGATTTCATTTTGAAGTGAATCAGGGATCGCCGGCTGATTCGCTTTGGAACAGCCGCTACATAGAAAAGACGCCGTTATTAGTAACGCTGTGATCAACACTAAGAACGCCGGGCGGCGGGATGCGCGTTGCATTAGAGGCTATTTTACCTCAATGTCGGCGTTGACGATTCGCCGAGTCTGCGTTTAAAGAGCTCAAGGAACTGCCGGAGGCAGACTGGACCAGTTCAGAATCACATTCCATAGCAAACGATAATCCGAGTGATTCAAATCGCGATGCATCGGATTGAAATTGAAAGCGATTACGCGTCCGCGACCTGCTGGTAAATCCAGAATCGCAGCATGTCCCTCAAGATCATCGGTGCTCTTCATCCCACCGCTTACAACCATCGGCGCTTCTTCCTCTTTCTTTTCATCCTTCTTCTCTTTTTGATCCTCTTTTTCCACCTCCCGTTCCGGTTTCGGCAGGCGCGTTCCCCATTGCATCACAATCCATCGGCGATCCGCAGGACGCACCGAATAGACCTGATAAGATTGGCGAAAAACCGAAGTTGTTTCCGGATAACCATATGCGAGCGGGTGATCGTATCGAATAAATTTTGTTCCGATCTCCACTCCGGGTGAAGTGACCTCGCTGCCGCGGCGTACATTGCGCACCAGTCCCCCTTCCAGCGGAAGCGCCGAGCCGTTTCCGAGTGTCACCAGCAGACCGCCCTGTTCTAAAAAGTCTGCAAGATTTGCTATCCCTTTCCATCCGATTCCGCCGGTGATGTCATTCGAAGCAACAGGAACTCCATGATGAGTGAATTGCGCAGTTTTTGTGTAGGGCATCGGGCCGAACTTTGTATCGATTCCATGAATCTGAGTTTTGAGATCCTGGTAATTTTCAGGGTAGATAATGAGATCAAATTGATCGCGCAACTTGCCTGCGCGAATCTCTTCATCACGAAGATACGTGTACGGAATCTTTTGCTGATCCAGAGTCATCCGTACCCAACCCGCCATTTCAGTATCGGCCCATATTGTCCACAGACCGATGCGCGGGAGTGGTGAATCGTGCCGCTTCACATCCGGCGCATTGCCGGCGCTTACGAAATCCAGCGCCAACTCCTGCGCTACACGATCGAGTGCTTGCCGCAGTCCTTCCTGTCCGGCGATGATCCAGGAGCCTCGCGGATAATCGATTCCACCGGCTTTGAAATTCTGTTCGGCAATCTCGATCTTAAAATTCGCCAGCTGCACACGCGTTGCCAGCAACGACTCCTGCCCTGTATCTTTTAGCAGGAACACAGGGCCATTTCCCTTCACCTGACCGCGCACAACAAGAGTAGCGGGTAGTGGTTCGAGCCCCACTTTCAAGATTGCTGCATCATCGATCCGTTTGGTTTCAACGCCGTAATGCACCGGAAACGCCCATGCGATGTCATCATACGGCTCGTATGGGGTATCGGTCGGAAATTCTTGCGGCACGAGCAAATCCACAGTGTAGTTTCGATACGGTTGATCGAGCCGCACTACGTAACTCCCTTTCGGAAATTCACCCTCTTTGACTTTGATCGCTGCTGTTGCGCGATGCACTTCGATTTTGTGACTGCGCAGCAGCTCCACCATTTGAGCCACCCGGCGCCGATCCCCTTGATCGGGCGCGATCACGAATGCATACGGATTTCCTTTCACACCTTTTTGCCAGGAGTTATAACTCCTCCGGTAAAAGTTTCGCAACATTTCCTGACCATGTTTTGCTGTGTAGCTCAAAACGGCGAGACAACCGGTTTGCATGTAGTTGGTGTTGTTGCGGAGTGACCACTGCATTTTCTTTTCCGGCGGCAAGGGACGATACCAATCCGGTTCAGTGACAGGCTTATCCACATAACGCTCCTGGTTCGGACGCAACACGCGCGCGACCGTTTCGGCGGTCGAGTTGCCGAACGTTTCGTAGCCGCGTCCCAGTGCGTTGTGGTTCATCGCCAATGAATCAAGATAATGATGTCCCCACCCTTCGCCGAAACCCCAGGTCCACACTCCCGGCATTCCAAATCCAGTAAGCGTAGTCATTTCATGCAGTGCCGTTTCAAATGCTTCGTTGATTACAAGGGGATCCAGATTCGGATTCCACGGCCCAGTCCCGTTCCAGATCAGAAGCAGTGGAATCGACTCATGCAGATCGTGCATGACGGTCGGGTGGTAGTTGTAAAACATTTTGTGGACCGCTTGCGTGAGCTTCAACGCATGCTGATGTGTGTCGCGGTTGTTATCGTGAAAAACATACTTACCCCAGAATGGAGGAGTGCGCCTCGGGAGATTGTCAAAATCGGTTTTTCCTTTCAGGTAGCGGTAGAACCAGTCCACAACTTTGTCGCGACCATCCGGCTCGGACACCGGATTGATCAGCACAACAACATTCCGCCGAATCTCTTGGATATGCGGTTGTTCGCTGACTGCAAGTCTGTAGGCCATTTCCATTACCATCTCCGGACTTCCGGTCTCCGTAGAATGCAGCCCTGCGTTGAAGTAATAAATCGGTTTTGCAGTCGCGATGATTCGTTCCGCTTCTTGTGGTGATGTCTTGCGTGGATCGGCCAGCGCCGCTGTGGCTTGCTGAAGCTGAGCAAGATTCTTAATGTTCTGCCCATCGGATACAAGCACGAGAAGTATGTCGCGCCCCTCTTCTGATTTTCCGATTACTTCTACATCCACGCGGTCGGATGCTTTCGCCAGTTCGCGAAGGTAACCGTAAATCTTTGCTGTATGCGATAATTCGCCCGCCGCCCCAACAACATGTCCCAGATATTTTGTAGGAGATGGGACTGTAGAAGAATCCGGAACATAAGCTACCCAGGGATTCCCGAATTTCGTTTCTGTTGTATAGCGTGCGATAGCTTGAACAGACCCCGCTTCCGGCGTGTCCGGGTCATACGGATTCTGCGCAACAACAATCAGGCTCGTAAGAAAAATGAATAAGCTCAAAGTTACAAAGCGACGTACATTCTGCATGCATGACCTCTCTTGGTTTGAACTCGGAACGCAGGTTCATTATAGACATGTCTGCTTCAAGGTTACATACTGCTTCATGAAGGAGCCAATGATATGTATATCAACCGGATCTTCTTTTCTGTTGCCTTCCTTTTGATACTCATTGGAACCGTTGCTGCAGAGCCGAATGATGCAGTGACAGTTTCATTTCCCACGGAAGATGGTGGTGAGATTTTCGGCGACGTTTATGGCAGGGGCGATCATGCACTGATTCTGGCTCATGGCGGAAGATTTCATAAAGGGAGCTGGCAAAAGCAGGCGCGAGAACTCCAGGCAGCAGGATTTCGGGTTTTAGCGATCGACTTCCGGGGTTATGGACAATCGCGTGGTCCGGGCCAGGAAGATCCGATGAGCGCGCCATTGTACCAGGATTTGTTAGCCGCGGTCCGTTATTTGCGCCAGTCGGGCGCCAAAACAATTTCGATTATTGGTGCAAGCATGGGTGGCGGTGCTGCTGCAGATGCTTCTATTCGCTCAATCGCCGGTCAAATCGAACGGATTGTTTTCCTTGCATCCATCCTCAATAGTCCGCCGCAAAAGGTAAAAGGGCGCAAACTGTTTATCGTGGCGCGAGAAGATACACGCGGTGACGGTGTTGTGCGACTCGTGAAAATTCGCGAGCAATACGAACAGACTCCTGACCCAAAAGAGCTGATCATCCTGGAGGG
Source organism: bacterium (assembly GCA_022616075.1). Taxonomy (NCBI): domain Bacteria; species bacterium. The sequence continues at coordinate 8,719 of JAKEFK010000005.1, read as the reverse complement.
TTCCGCACATGCTCAGGCAATTTTTGAAACTGATCAGGCTGCGCGGCTCATGCTGGAAATTCTGCGGTTCCTTTCAGCGCCGTAAGACACAGAATTAAGGAAAGCCAGCATTCATGAAAATGCTCAGACTGCATTGAAGTTGCTCAAAATTATTTCTTGAGTAGCTCTGCAAATGAGATGGATAATCCATCGGGATCCTGACACACGGCTAGACGAATCCCTTCATTTTCCTGGTTCTTGGGCGGCATGGAGAAACGTATACCCTTCTCTTTTAGTTCCTCGTAAACCATATCCAGGTTCTGTACCTCAAATCCGATTGTGCAACTGCCGGCGGCGCGACCACTCGGGTCCGCTATGGCCTCTCCCAAATGAAGAGCAAGAGTCGTAGAGCCTGTTTCAAATTCAGTCCATCCTGGTGATTCAAATCTCAGTGGAATACCCAGTTGATCGCGATAGAATCGGATGGATCTTGTCATTTCTGAAACGTTGATCATGATGTAACTTACCGTCTGAAACATTTGTTCTCTCCTTCAAGAGTGTCCTGTAACATATGAATGTTTCTATACTAGACTATCAAGTCTGTTTTTGTCAAGAATCGGAGAGCAGAAATCCGTACTTCAGATAAATATCCAGAACCCTGGGGTTCAGTAGAAAGTCATAGAATTTCTTAGCAGCGTGAAAATCCTTTGCGTGCGTCAGAACTGCGAGAGGATAACTGATCTTAGGGCCTTCTCCTCGGGGGATTTCATGCGCGATCCTGACTCGTTTCGATACGCCGGCATCGGTTTTGTACACGATTCCAGCGTCTACATTGCCCGATTCAACTGCTGCGAGCGAAGCACGAACATTATCGGTAGGAATGAGCCGATCCATGACCTTGTCCCAGATTCCAATTTTCTTCAAATATTCTCTCGCATAGATGCCGGCTGGGACAGTCTGCGGTTCTGCAATCGCGATACTTCCTTTCACGTTAACAAGGTCCGCAGCGGAAGAGAATTTTGCATTCGAATCTGTCGTAACAACAATCACCAGAGTATTCGACAGCAGCGACTTCCTCATATCTTTTCGAATCAATCCTTCCTTTTCCAGACCGTCCATCTTCCCCTCATCGGCGGAGAAAAAAATGTCGCCAGGCGCCCCCTCCTGAATCTGCCTTGCCAGAAGACTGGAAGCGGCAAAGTTGAACGAAACTTTCTCTCCTGTCTTCTGTTCATAAAGCATTCCGGTTTCCTTGAGGGCGTCCGCAAGACTCGCAGCAGCGTGCACCAGGACTTCCGCGCGTGCCTGGTAACCTGTTCCCACCAACAGTACGACTACAGAAAATATGATTGCCGAAATGTGGTTCATATATCGCTAGATAATAACCTGAAGTGCACACCCCAGCTGTATAAAACCAATTGACAGTTTTTCCGCTCAGTTCCCGCTATTCCTATATGGGAGGAAGGGAACACATATGTCAACGATTACGCGAAACCAGTTTGTCAATGAACTTTCTGCGAAACATGGCGTCATCGACGTCAACAATCTGAGTGATGGACTCAAAAAAAGTCTGGAAGTGAATGGCATTTCTGAAAACCAGCTGAGAGCGATTGCCGGTCCCGATGGACAAATCAAGGGGAAGGAAGAATTTCAGAAGCTTTATAAAGCTGTCGATCGCTATGAAATAGGAAGCCCAAGGTCCTTTGAAACACATGCCGAAACCTGCGGCGGTAACGTAATGAAAACTACAGGAGGAAAACTGTTCGATGCTTTCAAAAATGAGGTCGAACAAAACCGTTTACAGTCGAAGTATGGAGATCCGGGAATCAGATCAAGGAGACAACCGGAGCTCAAGATGAGCGATGCTCTGGTCGTGCCGGCAGAACAGCGCAAGAATCACGTGATCCTGGACGTAAAACATGTGAATCAGATGGATCTCTATCCGACGGACGACGAAAAAGCGCAGAAGGCTTGCAGAGAAGCCGCCGAAAAACAATTGAAAGACTTCAACAAAGCGAATCACAAACCATCGGATTTAAATGGTCCCGATCAAGCCATTCAAATTGCATATGGCGAAGATAAGAATGGACGACTCAAAGCAGATTCCACTCAAGCACAAGTTGCGCGCGACTACATCGATAAGAAATTGGAGAACGGTCAGCCGGTTCTGGTGGGTGTGAGCCATGACCGGCTCGGAATTAATAAGGACAAGATGACCGATCATTTCGTCACGATTATCGGTCGTGGTTACGATAAGGATGGCCGTCTTTATTACCAGTTCCGAGATCCGGGCGCCGCGAAAGGACATAGCCTGGGAAAATTCTACGTTGATCAGGATACCGGCAAGCTTTTCAAACAGGGAGATGGACTTAGGAATCCCAGCTACGTCCGGCAAATGGATTACGAAGTAACACAGGTGCGTACCTATAAGGGCGACTGATCCGGACGGTGTGGTTGCGAGCGTTAGGATAGCTTTGGCAGCATCTTAAAGCGTTTGCCATTTTTCATTCTATATACTGAGAAATCACGATGGTCCAGTGTGAGGATGCGATCAATTCCAAGCTCTTCCCCATACTCACCATCGTAGCGTCGGCCAGGTCCACTGGTAAATCGTGATACTTCTTCCTCATCTCCCGGCACCGCTCATTCATGGATCGGTTAGGATGATGGATCTGTAAACCTCCTCTATTGCTGAATTCCCAGAGATCATCCTGAATCTGCGGGCTGAAATTCAGCAGGAAAAAGCATTCCGTGAGGACCGCCCAGGTGGTCCCCAGCTGTTCATTGACTTGCTGTCCGCCTTCATGCTTGACGCATTTGCCATTTACAACTCTTTATCTTTCTTGTATAGCTTTCGGGCCTGAGGCTCCATCAATGTAAGTGGCAAACCTTGGCTCAGCTGAGTATGATTGTACTCAGATAAGGGAGAGTAGTGATCAATAGACTGTTGGCGGCGATTGTTGCTTTCTGGCAATCCCTGTTCAAAAAGGCAGAGGAACCCCGCGCGAAAAATAACGTGCAAGATGTCGATGAAGTTGCCCGGACTTTTTACGGTGATCTGCTTGACTCGGAAAAGAAAAGAAAACGATGAACAAGCATCTCAATGTCTGCGTGGGGGGTGCTACAGGATGGACCGGGTTGCCCTTATCCCGCGAAATTCTTAAAACCAAAGATCTCAGCCTGGTCGGGGCAGTTTCGCGCAAACGCGCGGGGGAGAATTTCGGTGAAATTCTTGATCAACCGAATCTGAACTTGATCATCCAAAAATCGGTTGGCGACGCACTGACCGTACCCACGGACGTTTACATCGATTTCACAAGTGCGAACGTAGTCAAAGATCACGTTTTAACCGCGTTGAATAAAAGGGTGCATGTGGTGGTGGGAAGTTCCGGTTTGACCGATCAGGATTATCTGGAGATTCATGAAGCAGCGTTGCAAAACGGAGTCGGAGTGGTCGCATGCGGAAATTTTGCAACTTCAGCAATTCTGTTGCAACGTTTTGCATGTCAGGCTGCTCGGTTCCTCTCGCACTGGGAAGTGATCGATTATGCTGCGGCGGGCAAACCGGATTCGCCGAGTGGTATGGCGCGGCAATTAGCTTTTCGACTCTCCGAAATTCGCAAACCGGAAATGGAGCGCCCCATTTCCAGTACAGTAGGACCGGTTGAGAGCCGCGGCGCAACTTTGAACGATACTCAAATTCATTCGATACGATTGCCCGGTTTTGTGATCGGGTTGGAAGTCCTCTTCGGCGAGAAGGATGAACGGTTAAGCATTCGTTACGATGCGGGAGCGAGCCCGGCGCCTTATCTGGCCGGCGCGCTGATCGCGATCCGCAACGTCGGCAGCTCGACCGGATTGATCCGCGGGATCGATTCCTTTCTGTTCCAGTAGTCACAAACGTGACACAGGTTTGACAAGTTTTGCCATTGTTTTTATCTTAAGAAATCAAGTACTAGAATCGGAGGTTGAAGAGGTGACCGGTTACAAAAAAGCTTCCCGTTCTTCTGGAATCGTCGCTTTTCTCCTGCTGGCGCTTTCTGTTGCGGCTCCAGCGGAGGACATCAAGAATCTATCCACTATTAAGAATTTCGGACGCATTGCTGATCACTATTATCGCGGTGCTCAGCCCGAGGGTCAGGACTATGTGGATCTCGCAGCGCTAGGTATCCGTACGGTAATCAATCTAACGAGCGATGATGCCGAAGCCGATGAAAAATCCTTGGTGGAAAACGCAGGGATGAATTATTACCAGATCCCGATGACCACACATCAGCCACCCACCACAACCCAACTTACCGAATTCCTCAGACTCGTTAATGATCCTGCGAGTCAACCCGTTTACGTTCATTGCGTTGGAGGCCGGCATCGCACCGGCCTGATGACTGCCGTGTATCGAATGACGCAAGGGTGGGATGCTGATCAGGCATATAAGGAAATGAAACAATATGACTTTGGGCCCAGCTTCCTGCATCCTGAATTCAAGAGTTTCGTTTTCGAGTATTACAACGGATTGACGCAGACAAAGACTGCACCGGCGCAAGCTGTTGTCAGCACGAAAGCTGGCAACTAAGAAGTCTTTCAGGGTTTATTGAGTACGTCTTCTTACGCATCTCCGCAGCGTGGTTATCCAGACTATAATTCTGAACACGAGCGATGTTCGGGATTTCCTTCTACCATATTATTTTGTTATTTGCGGCCGCCTTCGGAGCGGGAACCATCAATGCCGTAGCGGGGGGCGGAACACTACTCAGTTTTCCCGCATTGATTTCGATCGGACTCGATCCAAAAATTGCAAATGCAACCAGCACAATGGCTCTCTGGCCGGGATTAGCGGGTAGCCTTTTAGGATACCGGCGTGAGCTTCAAGCGGGACGTTCATTCATGATCCAACTCGGGTTGGTCAGCCTGTGCGGAGGAGTCCTCGGAACGTTCCTATTGATTAAAACGCCTTCTGAAACTTTTGCCCGACTCGTTCCTTTTCTGATTCTGTTCGCTACGCTTCTTTTTACCTTGCAAGAACCGGTCACACGGTGGTTGAAGTCTCGTTCCACACTGAATGATACGTGGCGGATTCCCGCTGTGATGATTCAATTTTTGGCCGCTACTTACGGAGCGTATTTTGGCGCAGGAAATGGCATTCTGATTTTAGCTGCTCTCGGGCTGCTGGGGATCAGCGACATACATGTGGCCAACGGTCTCAAAATTTTTCTCGCAATTTGCTTAAACATTGTTGCGATTATCGGATTCATTTTTGCAGGACTGATATCATGGCCTCCCGCGTTTGTGATGGCGATGGGAGCTGTTGCGGGCGGCTATTTCGGAGCAAGTGTTGCGCGGCGTTTAAACAGATCTCTCGTCCGGGGCCTTGTCATTCTCATCGGACTTACGATTGGCATCTTGATGCTCTTCAGGATGCGTTGAAACAAAGAAGTTCAAAAAACATAGGAGATAAACCGGATTAAAGGATAGAACGGATATTTTTTGGTATGAGCTTCTATCCCTTTGTTTCTTGAACAAGCAGGCCGGCATCGATCCAATCTTGCTTGCCGCCGGCATAATCAACGACGTTTGTGTACCCCATAGCCGCCAACTCACGGGCGGCTTTATCGGATGCGTTTCAGGTAGGACTTGCGCAATAAACAATTATCAGTGCATTCTTGTCCGGCAGAATGAATGGCGCCAATTCTCTTAAACGATCCGGTGGAAGATTCAGGGCGCCCGGAAGGTGAGCTTTCCTATACTTTTCTTCGGGCAGAGTCTCCACAAGAAAGAAATGTTCTCCCGATTCGATTTTTTTTTCGAGCTCGTCACGATCAATCGTTTTAATCGTTGGTTCCGCTGACATGGACCACCTCTGCTATGTAAGTTATACCCGATTTACTTACTGACAACTCCCAAGCAGGCTGGAAGCCGAGGTTGTTGAATAATTCAGATCGCGGGCGGTCCTAGAGTGGGAGCGCGGGCATCTTGCCCGCAAAATGCTTGTCGAGCAAACACGTTTTTGCGGACTGGAAGTCCGCGCTCCAATTGATTATTCAACAACCTCAGCATGCGCTTCTTACCGGAGATAGTTGGCGTTCTCTCACTTGTTCTCTCACGGAAACCGCTTGTGACAATCCCATTGTCGTCTAAATGTCCTGTGCTGTACTCTTCTGCGCATGATGAAAAATTATCGTGCCATTTTGTGGGGCGGATTGCTATGCGGCACTATGGACATCACTGCCGCAGTCATGGTTTACGGTCTTTTATGGGGAAGAGGCGCTGAGCGCATTCTGCAATCGGTCGCTAGCGGCCTGCTTGGCTCTGAATCCTACGATGGCGGTTTGATTACCGCTTACCTGGGCCTTCTGTTGCATTTCTCGATTGCGTTCGGCGCCACAACCGTCTTCTATGCCGCCAGCCGCAAAGTACCGCTGCTTTTGAAAGCGCCTGTTATCTCCGGCATCCTTTATGGCATTGCGGTTTACTTCTTCATGCAACTGGTGGTGGTGCCACTGTCAGCTTTTCCCCACAGCATCACTCTTCTTCCAAAAAGCCTTGTGACCGGTTTAACCATACACATCTTTTGTGTAGGTTTACCCATTTCGCTGACGGTCAGCCGTTTCTCGAACCGTCCCGATCCAAGTTTAAAACGCGCGGGGTTAACTATGAGCAATTCTTTCCGTTTACTGATCTCTACTATATTCATTCTAACTTTAGCCCAAACTGCGTCTGCGCAAACAAAAACGGGCACGGCAACATTTGCCGGTGGCTGTTACTGGTGTATGGAAGAAGCTTTTGAGCATGTGGACGGTGTTGTTTTTGTGAGTTCCGGTTTCACTGCCCAAATTGAAGCGATTCAGGTTTTGTATGATGCTGAGAAAATCAGTTACGAGAATTTACTGAAAGCTTTCTGGAGAAACATCGATCCAACCGATTCCGAAGGTCAATTCTGTGATCGAGGATTTAAGTATACCAGCGCGATCTTCTATCATGACGATAAGCAAAAGGCGGCGGCGGAAGAATCAAAACGCGAGGTTCAAAAGATGCTGAATGAGGAAGTGATCACTCCCATCCTCCAGGCCACGCAGTTTTCTCCAGTCGATGAAAAACAGCAGGACTATTACAAAAAGAATGCGTTTCAATACAAGCGTTACAAGATGCAATGTGGTCGTGAACGCCGTTTGCGGTCAATTTGGAAAGAAAAGGATTGAATAAATAGGAAAAACTATGTTGCGCGCTCTTGTTCTGGACAGCGATCCTGTTGTGCGGGCCGCAGTCATCGAGCTTTTGTCAAATGATTCTGCTAACTGGATCATTGAAGAATGCGTCAACGGATTGGAAGCGATTCCTGCGTTGCGCGAGTTCAGGCCGGACGTTTTTATCTGTGAAGTGGAAACCCCGGGCCTGGACGGTTTTGCTTTGCTGGAAACTATTTCAGCTAAAGATAGACCGGTGACCATCTTTCTCAGTAATCTCGATCACTTTGGTTCGCGCGCTTTCGAAGTTTCTGCGGCCGATTACATAGTAAAACCTGTTCGCAGCGAACGCCTCCTTCTTGCTCTGGAGCGGGCCCGGAGAGAAATCGAATTCTCCAGGAACCAGGGAGCCTGGCCTTCAACGCGGCGGAATCCGAAGCAGATTGCAATTAAAAGTGGTCGCTCTGTGATCTTCATAAAACCGGAAGAACTGGATTGGGCAGACGCTGAAGGAAAATATGTTCGCCTTCATATCGGGAAAGAAGTGCTCTTTCTAAAAATCAGTATTTCTGCTTTAGAATTGGAATTGGATCCTCTTCAGTTTGTGCGAATTCATCGTTCTACGATTGTGAACGTCGATCGGGTTCGCCGCATACAACCCTGGAATCACCGAAGAACCTACCAGTTAACTCTACAGGACGGAACTCATCTCGTCCTGAGCCGTAAATCCAAACTTCGCGCAGTCAGCGGAAAAATCATTCCGAGCCTTAACGAAACCTCTTCTCTGCTGTAAATTTCTTCGAGAATTTCTTCGACTTTGCGTCTTTGCTTTGGATTCCTGATTCAACTTTACGTTCCATGCGCGAAGTATGCAGAAAATGGCGCGAATCATTCGCTTTCAGGAATGAAACGCGCGGTTCTGTCTGGAAAAATGTTTTTCATAGCGAACTAAACTTTGATTCTGCCGATCCTGAAATCTTGATCTATTCTCGGCCGGCCTTTCTGGCATCTCCCTTGCTCAAGATAAAACGAATTTCAAAACAATATGGAGTAACTATGAAACTAAAGTGGTTTGTACTGGTGGCGGTGCCTTTATTCGTTCTAGCGCTTGCCTTTTCCGCTTCGGCGCAGGTTGCGACGAAAGCGGGATCAGTTTTCGGTAAAGTGACAGACGATAAAGGGGCTCCGCTGCCTGGCGTAAGTATTACGCTTGAATCTACACAGATTCAGCCTCAGACCGCAACGAGCGGTCCGACCGGCGGTTTCCGTTTTGCGAACCTGCCTCCGGGAACGTATGCTGTGACGTTTTCCATTGAAGGCTTCACAGAAGTGCGTCAGGAAGACGTGCGCGTTTCCATCGGTGGTTCGGTCAATCTGGAAATCACGTTGAAGCCGACACTGGCAGAAGAATTTGTCGTTGTCGCAGATACGCCGGTTGTGGATACCAAGAAGACCGGTAATGAATCCACATTCAACCGGGAATACTTGGACAAAGTTCCCAGCGGTCGCGACCCGTGGGTCATCATCGAACAGACCCCCGGTGTTGATAATGACCGTAT
>JAKEFK010000004.1 GCA_022616075.1 bacterium | reverse complement strand
TTTTGCGAGCGGTCGATCTGAATCCAAGCTTCCCCCTGGCTCTGTGGGATCAGATTTCATGAATGTTGCCGGAGTATGCTCCCTCTCCGTCAGTTCTGACTGTGTAGCTACGTATGGAAGCCTTATAAAAGAGCAGATGAACCAACTTACGATTGGACTGTAGTTTCTGACACCCTCATTTTTTATCAACCTTCGAGTTTAGCTTTCTTAAATTTCGAGGTTGCAGCGCAGTTTTGCGATGTCACCTTGCGGTGGGGCACCGAACATCCTTTTATAGTCCCGGCTGAAATAAGAGGTATCTTCATAACCAACGCGAAACGCGGCACTGGCGGCGTCCAAATCTTCGCCCATCATAAGACGGCGCGCTTCCTGAAGTCGCAATTGTTTTTGAAATTGCAAAGGGCTCATTGCCGTGACACTCTTGAAGTGATGGTGAAAACCAGAAACGCTCATGCCCAGGTCGCTTGCGATATTTTCGATTTTCAGCGGCTCGTTGAAGTGTTCGCGCAGATGCCGGATGGCTTTGGAAATGCGGCGCGTGTCTCCTGTCGAAGCCAGCAGATGACTCAGCCTTGCGCCTTGTCCGCCTTTCAGAAGTCGTTTTATACATGACTGAAACAAACGATTCTTGCTCAATCATCCAAAAAAGAGGCTAAGGACGCAAGCCGAAACGAGTCAATTTACCCCCGAAGGAGACTCGATGCATCCATCCGGATCATGAGCACGTTGCTGCCCTGTTCCGAAGTGGTATGACCGATCAACCAGAGATTGGAGGCGTCCCCTTTCACCGCTCTTCCAAATTCGACCCCTTCACCACCATATCTTGCGGACCAGATCGGAGTGCAATCGGATCGATCGCATAAACCATCATGTCCCAACCGGAATCTTCATCCGCCGAATCAGGTCGTTGTGTCTGTCCAACTACGATAAGCGCATTATTTTCCAGAATCAGAGCGTTGGTTGCACGATCGTGAGTAGGACCTCCGAACGTTTTGTGATATTGAACTTTTCCGTCCGCCGTAATTCGCATGACGTAAGCTTCATGATCTGCATTCTTCTCCGTTGCGCCATAACCGATTACAAGATACGAGCCGTCCCGAAACGGTTGAGCTTCATACATGGAGTAGGATAGTGCTCAGGTCTTTAATGGTGGAGCCTATTGACCCCATGGCGTTCCACCGGCTGAAAACAGTCCCTTCTCCATTTCTCTGCGTTCTGCTATCAGGACTGCTTCAGATCAGTATTTTCCCATCGTTGCAATTCTCGTGGCTCGGATTTGTATGTTTCATTCCCTTGCTGCTGCTGGTCCCTTTTCTTCCTTCACGTGATCTCTTTTTCTATTTTTTTCTGAGCGGATTCCTCTTTCAACTGGGCAACCTGTACTGGATCTTCCACGTGCTCGAGCATTATACGAAATTGGGGTTCTTTCTATCCGGCGGAATCCTGATTCTGCTTTGTTTGCTTCTGTCTCTCTTCTGGGGCACTTTCGGAGCGGTCCTGGGAGTATTACGTTCGCGATTGGGAATGCAGATCGCTATGCTGGCGGCTCCGTTTGTGTGGATCACTCTGGAATGGCTTCGCAATCTCTTCATTCAATTCCCCTGGTGCCTGCTCGGGTATAGCCAGTACAGCCAACTAGCGATTGCCCAATTGGCCAGCGTCACAGGAGTTTACGGGTTGTCCTGGCTCTTGATGGCCTTCAATGCCGCATCTACTACCGTATTAGTTCTTAGAAAATGCATCTATCTTTTAGCAATAATTACCGTCTTGTTGTGTATTGCATATTTCGGAAATCGTATCCTTTCACGGCCGGTAGCCGGAAACCCGATCACCGTGGGTTGTATTCAGGGAAACATTCCACAGGGCGTCAAATTGCGCTACGAGTTTGCCGAAGAAATCAACCGGAAACACTTGCGGATGACGGAAGAGTTAATCCGTGCCCGCAAACCGGACCTGATCGTATGGTCCGAATATTCCACCTTGTTTCCGCTTCGCGAAGGCGGCCTCTGGTGGGAGCAAATCATGAATCTGGCACGGCGCAGCCGTACGCCAATGCTGATCGGCAGCGATTTCTTCGATCGCGGAAGGGTATATAACAGCGCGTTTCTTGTAAACAGCAAGGGTGACATTGAAGGGCGCTACGACAAGATGTATCTGGTTCCGTTTGGCGAATACGTGCCGTTGCGTTCGATTTTGTTTTTTGCGGGCAAGGTAGTTCCGGAGATCTCTGATTTTTCTCCCGGACAGAACTATGAAACCTTTCGGTTGCGCGGGAATAAGTTTTCTGTCCAAATCTGTTTTGATGTCATCTTTCCGCAATTGTCCCGTCAGTTCTCTTTACGTGATGCTTCTCTCCTGGTGAATATCACCAACGATGCATGGTTTGGCGACACTTCCGCTCCGCGACAGCACTTCGCGATGGCTGTCATGAGAGCGATCGAGAACCGCCGTTATATGGTGCGAGTCGCCAATACAGGAATCAGTGGGATCATCGACCCGTATGGGCGCGTTCTGCAATCCGCCGGTGTTTTTGTGCCAGCCATCCATCTGCGTTTTCTCATGGTTCTCAATCACCCCGGGTGGAGTTGTGCGAAAATGACATGTGATCCCAAAGCGCAGAGCGTTTCGATCTGCGTCCCTGAAAAATGGAGGATGAACATGGTAGCAAGGATTTTGTTTTTTCTTTTATCGCTGATGCTTTTGCTTGTTTCCGCTTCCGCATCTGCGGGTCTGGAGGAAGCCTCCAAAGCTCACGGAGGACTCGAACAGTTCCGGCGTTTTGGAACTGTCGAGTATGACGTTCGGGATTGGCCCTTTGGGAAGGAAGGTGCACACAGTGATCATCAGGTTATTGATTTGAAGTCCCGCAAAATTGTAATTACGAGTAACCGATACAAGGTTGGCTTCGATGGAAAAGATGTTTGGATCGTCGGCGACCTGGATGTTTTAGGCAGCCCTCCGCGATTCTACATTTCTACACCGTTTTACTTCTTTGGACTTCCCTTCTTTTTCGCGGATCCAGGAACGAAACAGGAGTCTGTCGGTACGAAAGCGTTAGAAGGGAAAATGTATGACGTGGTCAAAATCACTTTCGAAAAAGGAGTTGGGGATACGCCCGAAGACTACTACATCGCGTACTTTGATAAGGAGACAAACCGGTTGCATCTGGTGCTGTACATCATTACGTACCCGGCGTTTCGTCAGGGCAAACCGGCAGAACACTTAGAGCGTCATGCGATCGTCTACAACGAATGGCAAACCGTGAATGGCGTTATCGTTCCTAAAAAGGTAACGTTCCGTGCCTGGGAAAAGAATCAACTGGGAAAGGCCGTTGGTTCCTACCGATACGAAAACGTGATTCTGCGCGAAAGCAGACCCGATCCCGAAATGTTCAAAATGCCGAAGGGGGCGGTCATCGACAAATCGCATGAGACGAAATAAAGCTAAGCCACGTGTGGTTGGGATTGTAACTTCCACAAAATCCCGCTCTTATTTTGTCCCCTTTGTGGGCACGGAGGGAAATCGGAGCATTTTCACGGGACAACCAGATAGCGTGTTTGGAATGAAAACCCAGTCCTGCAATTCTTCGAGATTATTTCTACGCAGTAGTATTTCATTATCGTGAATTTTTTTCATTTGCGCCGTCCAACGCGAATGTGTCTTTCCATATAATTAGATCCTTTTGGACTGTCATTTGTCTGAGTCGTTTTAGGCTGAGTTACTTAATGAACAAGAAAAATTGGATGTGAAAGCAGCGGAGGCTTATTCATCAATCAATCTTATCGAAATTATAGCGGCTCTCAGGTGGCAGCCATAGGACATCCAAACCGGCACCACACGCGCGCGCCCCGTAACTTGCGCTGAAATTGTCTAAAATAGATGCATGTGGAGGATTTGCGCGAGTTTTGCTGTATTCGCAGCTCTCCTTATATCGAGTATCAGCGTGAAACTTCCGCAGACGCCGGCAGTCAACAAAATCCTCCTGATTACAATCGATACGATCCGTCCGGATGCTCTCTCCTGTTACGGCGGTTCTAACCACACGCCGAATCTAGACAACATTGCGCGACAAGGAATCCTGTTTGAAAATGCGTTTTGCCAGGTGCCGCTGACTTTTCCTTCGCATGTTTCCATTCTTACAGGTCTCTATCCGACCCGGCACAATATGCACCACAATGGCTTACAAAAGTTTCAAGACCAACAGACTTCCATCGCCTATCTCCTGCGTCAAAGTCGTTATCGCACTGCGGCTGTTGTTTCCTGTTATGTGCTCGACCGCAAATTTGGGCTAAATGCGGGCTTCGACATCTATGAAGATCGTCTTGCCAGACAAAAAGGTGGTTATTCCGGATTCGATGCGGAACGTACTGCAGACAAAACAACAGATGCAGCGCTGAATGTGCTGAGCCGGCTGCCTGCTGAAAATTGGTTCTTGTGGGTGCACTACTATGATCCCCATGTTCCGTATTCTCCGCCTGCTCCATGGAAAGGCTACCGGGGTGAAGTTGGCTTTGTCGATCAGCAGATCGGACGATTGCTCAAATCGCTGGAATCAAAGGGAAGAAACAAACAGCTCCTGCTTCTGATTGCAGCCGATCACGGGGAAAGTCTTGGTGAACATGGAGAATCGACTCATGGATTTTTTGTCTATAACAGCACGATGAAAATTCCGCTGATCCTTTCTTATGATGGATCGGTCAAAGGTGCACGAAATGACGTCAACGCAGCCACAATCGACATTGTGCCAACCATTATGGAGCTTACAGGAATCAAGGATCCGCTTTCACGTGATGGCCGGTCGCTGATTTCGCTTTCTAAGACCCCCAGATCCATCTATTTTGAATCGCTCTATCCGCAGCTTCATGGATGGAGCCCGATGCGCGGAGTATTGAAAGATGAGTGGAAGTTGATTTTGACCACGCGTCCGGAGCTTTATCAATGGAAGCAAGACGCTCAAGAAAAGCATGACCTCTATAAGAAGCAACCCCGCATCGCGGCTCCTCTGGGAAAGGACATTGCGGCACTTTCGCGACACGTTACTAAATCTGTAGTAATGCCCGATGAGGAAACGAGAGAGAAGCTAGAAAGTCTAGGATACACCTCCTCCGGAACCACAGTTGCCGGAGATTCTGATCCAAAGGACAAGATTGGAGTATGGACCCTCTATCAGGAATATCTGCATTTTAAAAACTCCGGTAAACAGCAGCAGGCTTTGAAACTTCTGGAAAAAATTCATAATCAGGAAAGCTCGAATCCATTTTTTGTGCTGCAGCTGGCAAAGCAATACCGTGAATCGGGCAATGTTTCGCGTGCAGTTGATTTGCTGCAGAAGTTGGCAAAAAGGCAAACAGACGCAGATGTGCATCATGAGCTGGCTCTGGCATTGCAGAAGTCAGGTAACCCAGCAAAAGCTTTAGACTCACTGCAGATTGCCATCAAGCAGCAACCGGACCGGCTCGAGTTTCGCGAAAGTTTGGCGATTCTGTTTTTCCAAACCGGTAAATTCATTGAAGCGATCGGAGAAATGAAAATCGTTCTGCAAGCGGATCCGAATCATGCATCCGGCTGGAACAACTATGGCAACATTCTGCGAGAAGCAGGGAAACGAAAGGAAGCAGAAACTGCGTATGGAAATGCAATCAGCTTAAATCCGGAGTACGCTACGCCCTACAATGGTCTCGGCATTGTGATGTTTGAGCAGAGAAAAGTGCAGGAGTCGATTCGGCACCTCTTGAAGGCAGTGAGTCTTGATCCAAATCTACACGACGTTTACTTCAACCTGGGGATTGCTTATGAAGCCAGTGGGGACCGTGATAAAGCACGCAGTTTTTACCAGAAATTCCTGGATGTCGCGCCGCTGGAAATGCAGCAGCAGCGCACCGCCGCAAAACAACGGCTAAACCAGTTACGTTAAAGAAAGAAGCTAAACCCAAAAACGCGAAGCCGCAAAGATCATCTTGGCGTCTTCTGGCCTTTGCGTTAAAAAAGGGGGGCACGGATTAGCCGTGCCTTCCTTATATGTATGCTACTGACAGGCGTCAGGCTGATTATCGTTTACCTGCATCTTGAAGTTGGTCAAAGTAAGCTCATCAAACTGGAATCCGCGTCCGCTGATGAGCGTATCGGTGCCATACGCGATGTCGAGTCTTACTTCCTTGGCTGCAAACGTGGGCGAATTCAAAGCTGCAGCCGACCAGCTGCTTTCCAGGAAAGCGGATTGCGGACCGCTCCAGCCGTTTTGCTGGCTCGTTACGCAAGTACCGTTTGCGCCGGAAGCATTGTACGTGCTTCCGCCATCCGGATCTACTGTGGTGCGAGTGTCGGTCTCTAAATCAACAATTCCGACGTTGGCGCGATCGTAGCATTCGGTGCTGCAAGGCTCAGTATCAAAGCGTGTCGACATCCGTAACGTGGAATTTTCACTGAGCTCTACAACCGGCGATTGGACCTCATCACATTGGCTGTCTTGCAAACTCGATGAGGCTAGATGGAAGTTGGTTCCATTGGCGCCACCCAGCAGGTTGCTTCTTTCAAAAGTACCGCTGAATGTTGCCCAGCCTTCCCGATCCGCTTCGAAACTAAAGGTCTTGGAAGCAAACAGCTGGAGGTCTTGTTCTGCAGGACCAATGCGGAACACACCGGAGCGAGTCGATGGAGCGAGTTCATCGGAAGTCACTTCTATACGGAGCTCGATAGTGTCTCCCGGACTCAGACCGCTGCTGTTGAAGTTTAAGATGCCTTCGGCGGTTGCGCAGGAAGCAAGACGATTCGCGATTACTTTCGGGAAAGTTGTCTGAATCTGAACGCCTGGATGAGAAGAAGTGGCGCTCATGATACGAACGTTGTGCTGCAGATTCTTTCCGCTGTTTAAAACGGAGAAGCGGAACTCTGCCTGTTCGCAATTGTCGATAAATGAATCGCCGTCGCCGCCGCCCAGCGTAAGTTGGCCGGACGATTCCAGAACCGTCAAGTTTGGTCCTGTGGCTTGCGATCCTTCACAGAAATTGCAGGTGGCCGTTGCGCTCGTACTCACAGTCGTATTCGATTTTCCGCAGTTATCCGGATCGACATAGGACACTTTTATCGTATCGATGTTGTTCACGGCGATCTTTCCGTCACCGCGAGAAGGTCCGCCGCCGGATACTGCGATCGTTCCGATATAACGTCCGGAGTTCAACGGTGTTTCTGTGAGTTTTAATGTTTCGTTCTTTTCTTTGCTGGAGCTGACGGTCACCGTTACGGAACCTGCTCCGAAGCGATTATCCCAGACGGTGACAGTCATCTTTGAACCGCATGTATATTGTGTCTGGTCAATTTCGATTCTGGCAGCGCAGTGTTGTGGCATTGCGAGCGAGCAGTTACTGGCCGGACCAAAACAGGCATCCGAGCTTCCGGCGGCAACGATGTTGTACGCATACAACTGCCGGTTTCCCACTTCAGTGTCCGTGAAAGAAGTATTTGTAACTTCTGCAATCAGAGCCTTTCCGAAATTACATCCCGCAAAACCTTCACCACGAAACACCCAGTACCGTTCGGCATTCGGAACACCGTTCCAGGAAACCTGGATCTGATTGGAGCTCGCTTGCGTTGTCACAACTGTAGAGATGTTCGGCGCGCCGGCGCATCCGGAGTTTGTTTGTGCAGGCGCCGAGCAGGCGATTCCATGGCGGTTGTACGCATTGAAGATGGCCGTTATATGCGGTGTTCCGTCCAGCACGTTGCCGTTATCATCATCTGCTGCGAGCCATTGCAAATAACCGCTGTCGGCGTTGCAACCGTTGGAAATGCGCGATACACAATCGCACGCATACCAGAGCGCGACGTTTCCGCTTCCCTGATAAAAGATCTTGTTAGCGATGATGAAAGCGGTGTTTGGATCGTAGTTGAATGGTGCGCTTTGCAGATCGCGCGCAGCAAGATCCCAACCGGCTTGCCGGACAGGAGCGGCAGCACAATGAACCTGCCGTCCGCACGGTCCCGTGCTGATCACACAACGGCCGCATACATGATTCTGAGGCGTATCGGGCGTTTGATCTGCATGCAGCGCGAAATCGGAATCACGAACGCCGGAACAATCTACCGCACAATGCACTCCTGCCGTTTGGTCTTCATCTACATTTCTGGTGCCGTCCGAAGCCAGACCGCACGCTCCCTCCGGAGGCAGGAAAAAGCCATGTCCGACGCAAGAAGCTTGCAAGCGAAGAATCCCAACGATATCCGCATATCCTTCGCTTGAATTACTCAGTACTCCTACAGAGTCATTATCATCGAGTGCATGGCCCCATTCATGATCGAACACGGCCGCAATCTCTCCCGTATTTGCGCAATTGGTTCCGTCACTGCTCCCGCTTTTGAAAAAGTTGATGGAGCCATCAATAGGAGAGTAGAACGCATTGCACACATCGCTGATGTTCATGTTCGCGGTAATCGGATTTTGCAGGAAAGGATTCATCGGCAAGTAACCGCGAGCCAACTCTACTAACTTATTTAATTCATAAAATCCCGCTCGCGATGAAGGTGTGTTGCCTGGTGAACTTCCTGCAGAGTCGCAATCGTGCTGCCCGTTGATTCCACCCAGATCGAGGCTTCCTACATTGGAGGATTCGCTGACCGGGCCGCAATTATCAAATATGTTCACAAATGGTCCCGATAAAGTGGTGGTCACCGTTCCGCTGGTGAAATCAAACACTCCTCCACTGTTAGTAAAATTGTTTGGGGCTGCTAATCCGGTATCTGCAAAAGGCATCGGATATGCGGACTGCATCGTTCCGCACTGTGTAGGCTTTCCGCATACGGCAGTATTGGTCAATGGATAAACACCGCCTACAATTTGTTCTTCCGTATAATGATTCACATCACGAAAAGAAAGGACTTCACCCGTATGTGCATCTACAGCGACTTCCCACAATGCGCGATCCGGACTTCGCTGAAATCCGAAAACCCACGCGAGAAAATGTCCGTAGCCTTTTCCGACTTGAAGCAGGTCCGTTTGACTGAAGCCGGGTGGAGAGAAGGGAAGAATTTCCAGCGCCGGCTGTTTCCAAATACGATCACCTGCTTCGCGTCCGCCCGCATAATTGAATCCGGCTTGTTCAGCCGCTGTCGCGTCAATGCCGGGAGTCGTGCTGGTGAGAACCGGGCCCCAGGCCTGAACGCCGGCTAAAACCAGATTTCCGTAGCTGACCGTTGCCATGAATCGCGAATCACGGACCGGTATGCCGTTCACTTTTCGCGGAATATGGATTTGCCACAAATGGTCAACATCTCTGGCGGCTTTGGCGGAACCAAACTCTGCCGGGTTGATTCCCAGCACAGCTTGATTCTGACTGATCCACTGCAGGATCACATCCCGCACTACTCCTTCATCGACAACCGGCACCGGACGCCCCAGTTGCCTCTCCAGATCCTGAAGAATCAACTGATTCCCGCTGCCGGAACCCGGAATCAGTGGAACCCGTGTGATGATTCCATCAGGATTCGCAGATCGCGGATCAATGTAAGCAAAACCGCTCCCGTACCTCACGAAGAAATTGCTCCATGCAGCCGCATTCGACAACACGCTTAAAAGCGAATCGAGAGGAACGTTGGCAATCGGAATGGAAAGTTCCGGCTTGAAAAATTCCCTCTCATCTAATATGGAATCTTTCTCCTTTGGCTGTATCGCAAAAGCGACCGGAACCGTGGTCACAATGAAACATATGAGCAAGAACCTTTGAAACAATTGTCTGTTCATAGCTCCTCCAAAGAATTCTGAAAGTACACTTACTTCATACTTTCGAAGAAAAAAAGGAGGAACTCAATGAGGTAAACACCCTAAAACGGTGGGAAACCGCCCTCAAAATTCAAAAAGCGCTGTTGGAGAATTTTCGCAGAGACTACCGGCATGTTTCATTCGCAATCACAGATTGGTCTGAGGAATACACGGTTTATAG
>JAKEFK010000003.1 GCA_022616075.1 bacterium | reverse complement strand
CATTCTGGTCGTACATCTGTTTCGCATTTGCCGGATTTGAACTCATTACACTGATGGGTGGAGAAGTAAAAAATCCCGCGATCAACATTCCGCGTTCGATCATTGTCGGAGGCGTGATTGCAACAGTGATTTATGTTTTGGGAACGGTCGCCTTGATCGTGTCCTTGCCTTCAGAACAAATCAGCATGATCAGCGGAGTCCTGCAAGCAATCGAAGCGCAGGGAAAAGCTTTTGGAATACCGTATCTTGAAAAAATACTGGCAGTGCTTTTGATTCTGGGAGTTTTTGGCGCTGTCGGGGCCTGGTTATCCGGTTCGGGCCGCGTGCTGTATTCGATCGGCGCAGACCGCTACCTGCCGGGTTCCTTTTCGAAAATTCATCCGAAGTGGAGCACGCCCTACATTTCTATTCTGACGATGGGCGTGATCTCCAGTCTTCTGATGATCCTCAGCGCAGCAGGATCCACTGCCGAACAATTCTGGAAATTACTCCTGAGCGCAACAGTAATCATTTATTTCATACCTTACCTTTATTTGTTTGTTGCTTATTTCGGGTTCATGCGCACAAAACAAATGCCGTGGAATTTTGCAGGAGTGGCTTCAGTGGTTTTAGGATTTTTGGCGACCGCTGTGTCGATTGTAATCAGCATGGTTCCTCCGCCTGACGATCCCAATAAACTGCTTTACCTTGTGAAGATTGTTGTTGGAACAATTGTAACCATCGCCATCCCCATCATTCTTTATTTATTACAGGGTCCACCGCCGGACTCCAAAAATTAGTTGACTTTGTCAACTATTTTTCCGAATAAGGAAATCGGAATAGCTTGTCTTGCAGCCCACTGCTCCATTTGTTAATATTATTCCCTACCACTGACGACGCGCGACGCGAAGACTCGCTAACGCGTCGACGATCTTTTGCGCCCTTAGCTCAATTGGACAGAGCGCCTGCCTACGGAGCAGATGGTTGGGAGTTCGAGTCTCTCAGGGCGCACTCCCCAATATCCCCACCTGTTCCCTTGACGTTCCTCCCCCCATAAATTAGACTATAGTCTAATAATGGACCATAATCTAATAATCGTTGGATCCAGAAGGGAGCGTAAGGCGGAAGCGACACGGCGGCGACTTTATGATTCGGCCATCCGGCTTTTTCAGCAACAGGGATACGAGAGCACGACGGTTCAGGATATTTGTAACGTCGCGGATACCGCAAAACAGACTTTTTTCAATTATTTTCCGAGCAAGGAACACATCCTTGCTGCGTATCACGATGAGCTGGTCCGCAAGATTCTGGCAGAGCTTTCTGAGCTCCATTCCGCATCACCGAGAAAAATGGTTCTTTCAGCAATGAGCATTTTTGCTGCAGCCGCAGAAAAATCGGTATCGATCAGCCGCACGATATTGCGTCACGTTTTCGCAAGCGATGTCCTGAAGGCCACCGATCAGAAAAATGAAGCGCAGATCCATTCCTGGTTTCGATCACAATTTCGTGACGCGGTGCTTCGAGGTGAGATGCTTCCCGGGATGAATGTTGCACTACTGACTGCTGTTGTGATGGCGATCCTAAGCTCAACCGTTCAGGAATGGATTGTGTCCGAAGAAAGTTTTGATTTGGAAGAGTCCCTGGTGCGGCGCGTCCGGTTTTTACTCGACCTGGGAAGAAAAAAAAGATGAACGAAATCCTTGCTATTTCTCTGTTGCTAGGCTGCGAAGGAGCGTTCATTTCCGATTCCGGAAAACTTGTGACGGTCTCTAAGTTCGATCCGGGCGACGGTGAGGAACGTTTGTTCTTTATGGATTTTGAATCCGGCTATGCCCGTATTCTGTTTGAAAACGCGGGTGAACTTTCAGGCGGACCCGCTTTGTTTTCTCCTTCGCCTGTCGAATTAAAACTCGGATGCACTGCTCAAACGATTGAATGGAAAATTGCCGAAAAACAATTCTCAGGGAACCGGTTGTCCATGAAACAGGAACAAGTCGAATTCAGCAACGGCAATGTCCGCCTGAGCGGAACTCTACATCTGCCTTCAACGGCGCCGCCTCATCCGGCAGTTCTTCTCCTTCATGGATCCGGTAAGTCAACGCGTTACTCCTTTGGTCCGATGCCGCTTTTCTTTGCAGCAAACGGTTTTGCTGTTTTGACATATGACAAAAGAGGAACCGGTCAGTCGCAGGGAAGTTTCCCTGCTGCTACCTTTCAGGATTTTATCGGCGATGGAGCCGCGGCAATTTCTTACTTGCGGTTCAGGAAAGATATCGATGCTTCGCGCCTGGCTGCGTGGGGAAGCAGTCAGGGAGGGTTCATTGCCGCAGGAGTGTCACAGCGATCCCGCGAGATTCGTTTGCTGATCAACCAGTCGGGAATGTTTGTGCCTGCATGGAAGCAGGAAGTCTACAGGGTCCGATCTGAGATGGAAGCGCAAGGATACGCAGCGAAAGAAATCGAGGAGGCCTTGGACTATCTGAATGAGTTTTTCAACGTTGGCAAAACCGGAAAGAATTGGAAGCAACTCAATGAATGGATCGCGCGCCTGGAAAACAAAGCGTGGTTCGGGCTGCTCCCAAGAGTAGAGAATCGGGAGGAACTGATGTGGTTCTGGAAAACGGTATACAGTCAGGATCCCGCTTATTACCTTGAAGGAGTTCAGTGCGCGGTTCGCGGAGTATTCGGTTCGCTCGATAAATCCACACCTGTAACGGAAACGATTTTAAACATGAGAAGTACATTGAAAAAATCCGGGAATCCGGACTTCAAATCTGTGATTATTCCGCGAGCCAATCATGGCCTTCTTGAAGCAAAGAGCGGAAGCGAAACAGAAATTCCCGCCCTAACGCATTTTGTTCCTGAGGCATTCGAGGTCCAGAAAAAGTGGCTGCTGGAGCTGATATCAACTCAACCGAAACGATTACGCCCATCATAGCCAGTTTTCGACATGCAATTCCGCAAAGAGAGCAAAGTCTTTTATATTGCCTGTCACCAGGATTAGATCATTTGTTCTGGCAATTGCAGCAATTTGTCCATCCACAAAACGCGGAGCTTTTCCGATAAGAGTCAACCGGGCCCGTTCCGAAGCGTGCCATTCTGCAGCGGTCGTGTCGTAAGAAAGAATCGGTACGGATGGCCAAACCACATTGCTAAGATAATCTTCGATGTTTCGGCGTTTCACCGATGAAGGTAAGCGCCAACATCCAAACAACATTTCATGCCAAACCGGAGTTGCAGTAGCAATCTCGCCCTGATGCGCGTGCAGTTTCTTTAAAGTTTTTGGATTGGGAATTGCTTTGAGCGGTTCTGAGAGGATATTTGTATCAAGTAGGAATTTCACTTATCAAAATCAACGTGGCGACCACTGGTAGGATCTCTTAAATCGTCAAATTCATCTGACACAGAAGAACTTTTGTCCATTCGTTTGCGAAATTCTCTGAGTCGATCCCAAAACTGCCCCTTGTCTCGCCTGGTATGCTGATATTCCTGTAGAGAGATTAGGACGGCTACGGGCTCTCCTCGACGGGTTAACTCAATGGATTCGCCTTTCTCAGCTTCATGCACGACTCGGGCCAGTTGATCGCGCGCTTCAGCAATCGAATATCGTTTGGGAGTTACTTTCTTTTCCATAACAAATGGCTATATAGATGGCTATCTTAAATGTTTCGGGAGTTTTTTGCAACTTTTGCAGAATTACCGTCTAGTGACAGATTTTTGCGTGAATGCGGTTATACTGAGACACGGAAAATGGAAGAGCTCCGAATTCCCAAAGTTTCTGTCGACATCATCTGTCATACGGTTCACCAGGAAGTTCTTTCCGGTGAAATTTTCCTGGATCAGGTCAGCACTGCCGGATACACGACTGCGCAGGTTCTGGAATTCTTCAACTCCCCTGACGCTTATTTTCCGCTGCGAGTCTCAACCGGAAAGTCCATTCTCCTACAGAAACTAAGTCTGTTGCGTGTCGATGTGCAGGGGCTTTTCCATGAATATGAAACGGAAGTTTATTCTTCTGTCGACCTCAAACGGGAAGCCGTCCTTCACATGACAAATGGCATGACTCTTCGCGGAAATTTTATTATCGATATGCCCTACGATCACGCACGCACGTTGGATCTGTTAAATGTCGCCGGGCGTCACTTCGTGCCATTTTTGTTGGAAGACACGATCAATCTCATTCATACACTCTATCTTTACAAAGTTGAAGAGAATTAAATGGCCCGCGTTGACAATCTGCTGAAGTACGCCACCAGCATCGGCGCATCGGATGTTCATGTTTCGCCGAACGGATCTCCCATGCTGCGTCTTCATGGGCTGTTAAAACAGGTCAAAGGAAACGTGTATTCCGCGCAAGATACCGCTTCTTTGATCCAGGAAATTTTGACGCCTCCGCAAAAGGAACACTTTGAAAAGGAACTGGAGCTTGATTTCTGCTATGATGCGCCGGGCGTCGGCCGTTTTCGAACGAATATCCTCAAGCAGCGGAAAGGAATGCAGGCGGTTTTCCGCGTAATCCCATCGCAAATTCCGGCACTGAACTCTCTTGGATTTCCCGACATCGTAACGAGTCTTACACAATTTCATCAAGGAATGATCCTCGTTACCGGGCCTTCAGGTTGTGGCAAATCGACTACCCTGGCGGCATTGATCGATCACATCAACAGACAGGAAAAAGTGCACATCATCACCGTGGAAGACCCGATCGAATTTGTTCACTTGAACCAGCTTGCGAGCGTCACACAAAGGGAAGTAAAGCGGGATACGGAAAATTTTGCAACGGCTCTGCGGGCCGCCCTCAGGGAGGATCCGGATGTGATCCTGGTTGGAGAAATGCGGGATCTTGAGACCATTTCGATGGCAATTACCGCGGCCGAGACCGGACACCTGGTTTTCGGAACATTGCATACCAAAAACGCGGCAAAGACGGTCGATCGCGTCATTGATGCGTTTCCTCCCTCCAAACAAAGCCAGATTCGCACCATGCTTTCCGAATCGATTCGAGCGGTGGTGTGCCAGCAACTGGTCCCCCGCGCAGATGGAAAAGGGAGAGTGCCGGCTTATGAAATTCTTTTGACCAATATGGCGGTTTCGAATCTGATTCGGGATGGTAAAACATTTCAAATACCCTCCGTCATGCAATTAGCGACGAAAGAGGGCATGATCTCGATGGATCAGTGTCTTTCAAAACTGGTCGCTTCAAGAACGATCACTTACGATCAGGCAGTTTTGCGCGCAGAAAGCAAGAAAGCGATTGTGAGAGTCTGAAATATGGCCAAACTGGACGCTTACTTGATGCGCATGAAGGATATGGGAGCATCCGATCTGCATCTGATGGCAGGCGCTCCGGCCAAAGTAAGGGTTCATGGAGAACTCGATGCGATTCCCGGGGAACAGGTGTTGACGCAAAGTTTTCTAGCCACTCTGCTTCTTGAAATCATCGATCCCGCTCAAAAAACGGAATTCAACCGAAGTCATGATCTGGATTTTGCATATGGCCTGGAAGGAATTGCGCGTTTTCGCTGCAATTATTGTTTTCATAAAGGAGGCGTTGGAGCAGTTTTCAGAATCATCCCGGAGAAAGTTAGATCGCTTACGGAGTTAAATCTTCCATCCGCGATCGAAAAATTGGCGCACTTGCATTCGGGACTCGTGCTGATCACAGGTCCCACCGGCAGCGGGAAATCCACAACGCTCGCCGCGATCATTGATGTAATCAACTCTACTTACGAAAAACATATTCTAACAATTGAGGATCCGATCGAGTTTGTCCATATGAATAAGCGCTGCCTGATTACTCAGCGTGAAATTGGTCATGACACGAAAGAATTTGCCAACGCCCTGCGTGCTGCATGCAGAGAAGACGCTGATGTTGTGCTGGTTGGAGAGATGCGAGATCTGGAAACGATTTCACTGGCGCTGTCCATTGCAGAAATGGGGCAGCTTGTATTCGGGACCCTGCACACGAATAATGCTACCCGCACAATCGACCGGATTGTGGATGTGTTTCCAGCTGACCAGCAAGGCCAGGTGCGCATCATGCTTTCCGATTCGCTGAAAGGAATCGTTGCTCAACAACTCCTGCGCACCAAAGATGGGAAAGGGCGAGTCGGTGTTGTCGAAATACTCTTCGGGTCCCCTGCTCTCAGCAATATTATTCGTGAAGCCAAAACGCAGCAGATTCCTTCTTTGATTCAAGCAGGCAAAATCGAAGGCATGCAATCGATGGATACTGCCCTCCTGGATCTGGTCAAGAAAGGAACTATCACCGCAGAGGAGGCTTACTGGAAAGCGCAGGATAAGAAGCTATTCGAATCTCTAATGAAAACTCCTTAGCTCTTTGAACAGAAGCACGCGAAGATCACGAAGAATTTTAAATCTTTGCGTCCTTTGCGATCTTCTGTTCAAATTCTAATCTTTCAAGTAGGATGTGAGCTCTTCAACATGGACGGCGCGGTTTTTTGCTTCGTCCTCTGTTATGAATCCCGCACGAACGAGCTGAGAGAGAGAATCTTCCAGGGTCAGCATTCCCATTTTCCGGCCGAGTGTCATTTCCGAATGAAGCTGGTGAAGCGTTCCTTTTCGAATATGATGCCTGACCGCATCGTTTCCGATGAGGACTTCGCACGCTACAACGCGACCTTTGCCATTCTGCTTCGGAATCAGTTGCTGATAGATGATTGCCGTTAGAGCCATCGACAACTGTTGCCGGATTTGCGGTTGTTGCTCAGACGGAAAGACATCCACAATACGATGGATTGTCTGGGCTGCATCGTTCGTATGAAGAGTGGTGAACACAAGATGGCCTGTCTCTGCAGCAGTCAAAACGGTGCTGACGGTTTCCAGGTCACGCATTTCACCAACGAGTATCACTTCAGGGTCCTGTCGCAATGCGGCGCGCAAAGCCTCCGCGAAACCAGGCGCATCTGAGCCAACTTCTACCTGTTCAACAATCGAATTGCCGTGGAAATGTTCGTATTCAACGGGATCTTCGATTGTGACAATGTGACGTCTCTGCTGCCGGTTGATCAACGCAATCAAAGCTGCAAGTGTCGTTGATTTCCCGCATCCTGTGGGTCCGGTAACAAGGATGAGTCCGCGTTTGAGCCTGGTCAAATCCTCAAGGGAGATCGGAAGACCGAGCTCCGCTACAGATGGAATCGTTCGCGGCAGAAGCCGAAAAGCGGCGCCAACACCACGGCGTGTCCTGTGTAGATTGATGCGAAAACGTCCGTTCGAAAATGCAATCGCAAGATCGACCGCGCCGGCTGCGACAAATTGTTGTTTGCGCTCCGCCGGCAGGAATGGCGCAAGAAGCGTTATTGCGTCATCAGCAGCAAGTGGAGCCTCATTCAAAGGGACCAGCGTCCCGTTTACTCTTATGGTTGCCGGTGCGCCGGGAACCAGAAGCAGATCAGTTCCGTCGCGCTGCACGACTTCAGCAAGGT
>JAKEFK010000002.1 GCA_022616075.1 bacterium | reverse complement strand
TTGCGCCTTTGCGTTTAAGTTATTCTTCGTAGCGGCCACCGAGATGTTGAGCGAGAAATTTTTCGGCTGCTTCATAGAACCGCAATCTATTTTCAGGCTTTGCAAAACCATGTCCTTCATCGGGGAATAGGAGATATTCATGCGGGATCCCTTTTTGTTTCATCGCTTCCACGATCTGTTCCGACTCAGCTTGTTTGACCCGTGGATCATTGGCTCCCTGCGCAATCAGCATGGGAATCTTGATTTCATTTACGCGCCAAAGAGGGGAGCGTGAAATCAGAAATTCCTCTTCCGTATCCGGATTGCCAACCCGCTTGTGAAGGATTGCAAGAAAAGTGGACCAGTATGCTGGAATACTTCGAATGAACGTGATGAGATTGCTGGGACCGACAATTGCTACCGCGCAGCGAAACAGATCCGGCGTAAACGTAGCTCCTACCAGCGAAGCATATCCCCCGTAGGATCCTCCATAGATAGCAGCTTTTTTGGGATCCGCATAGCCCTGATCAATGGCCCATTGCGCCGCATCCACGAGATCCTGATGCATTTTTCCGCCCCACTCGCGGTCTCCGGCATTCAGAAAGTTTTTGCCGTATCCCGTGGACCCACGAAAATTTATCTGCATGCATACATAACCGCGGTTGGCAAACCATTGAGCTTCCGGGTTGTATCCCCAGGAATCGCGATGCCACGGCCCTCCATGAACATTCAAAACCATGGGTAAGTTCGCGCGAGGTTGTTCGGGAGGAAAGGTTATGTAACCGTGAATCCTCAAACCGTCGCTGGATGTAAAGGAAATCGGCTCCATAGTGGCTAGCTTGTATTTTTTCAACTCTGGCCTGTGATCAAAGAGGAAAGTGGCTTTTTTCTGTTCGCGGTCATACAGGTAATAAGGAACCGGCCCGTTATCCGCGGTGAATCCCACGATCCAGTTTCTATCGGCTTGATCTCGGCTGCTTAAAAAGAAATCGCCGTGATGCAATTTCTGAACGCTGGAGATATCCTCCGAAATCGAGTGATCTACAACAATCCATTCTTCGCGGGCCTTTGAAAAACCTACGGCCTGAACCTCATATGTGTCCGGATGCACGATCACGTCGCCGACATCGTATTCCGGATCTTCGAGAATGACTTCAATCGATCCCGTGGCGATTTCCATTTTCATCAGGCGCGCGGCGTTCACGTTACGCGAATCTTTCAAGCACAGGTGTTTTCCATCCCTGGAAAAAAAGAGCGGTGCGCTGGTCAGACTGTCTTCCTGCTCCCAAACAGCACTCGTTTTCCATTCGTCAGATTCAGTCTCACGAACCATCAAACGAAAGCCGCCTTCGGGAGTGGCTTCGAGTGCGCCCCTTACTTTCAGATGAAAGTCGGAAACCCACCCCGCATAAGATCCGGGATTCTTTGCGCGCATCGTAATTTTTCCAGTGGGAATGTGCAGGTGATAAATATCATGGAGTTGCTCGTTCTCCTGGTTCATGGCAATCAACAGGTCATCAGGAAAATGTTTGTGGTACTGAATAATCTGAACCTGAACATTTTCGAATGGAGTAAGATCGCGGACTTCTCCGGTCTCAAGATGAACCGCATAAAGCCGCCAGTTTTCGTTTCCTCCGATGTCCTGTAAGTAAAAGATGTGTCGATTGTCTTCGCCCCAGAAATAGATGCGGATCCCGCGATCGGTGTCTTTGGTTACGGGAATAAAGCTGTCTGAGTTTAGATCGCCTACCCAGACATTTAAAACACTATCAACCGGAGCTAGAAAGGCGAGTTTTTTGCCATCCGGTGAGATAAGGGGATGCACTCTGACCGGATTTCCGAAAAGCACGGCTCGCGGTATGAGTTCAACCACTTATGCGGCCTGCAATTGAGATGTGCACTGAGGACACCGGGTCGCCTTCAGCGGAATGTTTGCGATGCAATACGGACAATCTTTTGTTGAAGGCGGTGGAACTTCCGCGCCCGCTCTCAAGCGATTGATCTGCTTCACCAGAAGGAACATGACAAAAGCAACAATAAGAAAATCAAGGACCGTTTGCAAAAAAACACCGTAGTTAATAGTTGCGGCTCCGGCTTTTTTTGCTTCTTCCAGTGTTTCGTATTTTCCCGACAGACTGATAAACAGATTGCTGAAATTTACATTCCCCAGAATCAACCCAACTGGAGGCATGATCACATCATTCACGAATGAAGTAACGATCTTGCCGAATGCGCCGCCCATAATGACGGCCACTGCCAGATCGACAACATTCCCTCTTGCCGCAAATTCCCTGAACTCTTTTATCAGCTTCATAGTGTCACTCCTTTGTGGATTTTTTTCATTTTGTTTGTTCCATCTTCCCACTGAAGGGTGTTTTGCGCAAAGAGTAGAATGGTAAGTTCAGACCTTCTTTTTTTGCATCAAATACACGGTCCGTTCAGAGTCGTTGATTCTCGTTGAATCCTTGATAGCAAAAAAATTGCCGAACTCCGTTTCGAATGCATCCTGCCTGTAAGAGGGAAAGATATCTTGACGAGTGGCCAGAAGCCTCTGAACCTGTGAGTCACTTTTCGGGACAAATTCGATGACCAACCATCGACACAAACGGGAAAAGTATTCGGCCACCCTTGCAAGAGGCACATTGTTTGAAATCGCAAGGTGATGCAGCAGCGCAAGAGCCAGGACAGTATCGGCAGGGCCTCTTTCCTCCAGGGACAATCTCTCGCGGTTTTCATATCCGATCGAAGGACTAGGGTTGGTCAGGTCCAGAATCAGGGGTAGGAGGTGCGTTTCTTCCTTTGCTTTTACCTGCCGGTAATTTTTTTCGACCGCAACAGGGTCGATGTCAAATGCGATTGTCTGAATATCCCGGTTCGAGCTAAGACGGCTAAAAATTCCAGTGTTCGCTCCCAAATCCCAAAGCAGTTTCGGATTTGTTTCCTTGAGATAGTTTTCCACAGTGGTTTTCTTATGTTCAAATGAGCCTTCCTTATAGTTCGTGCTATCGTAATAGTCGCCCCACTCCGTGCCTTCCGCTTTCCATTCCAGACTGCGAATTGCAGATTCGAGACTATCGATGAGTGCCCTCAATTGGAATGCGCTGATTTTGTATTGATCTTTCTTCACAATTTTTGTTGCATAACGCTTTTGACTTCTTGCATGAAGGTGGATGTGCGTGAAAAGAGACGGTTTGAACCGCGTGCGAAAAGGAAGAAGACCTGACGCTAAATCCAACGGAAGACCATCTATATAAATACGGAAAAGCTGATTCAAACGCACATCCCGGGTCGACATTAATGCAAGTGGCGCCAGGAAATGCTGGCAGAACTGCCGGTAGGCAATCCATGGTTCCCCCTGCTTGTACACTTCAAAGGAAAGCGTATCAATCATTACCGGCTTGCCTTGCAGGAACTGAAAGTTAAACGCGCTTGCGTCTTTTAACATCATTCCTTTCAGAAAAGCTGCCTTTTGTATCTCCAGCGTTGTGAGAGCTGCATCCTTTAATTGGCTGAAGGACCACTCGTAAGGATAGGAAAGAAAGGGAATCAGCTCGGGCCTCAGAATCTTATAAGCGGAACCATTCAAAGCGAGGTTGAGATCGGTTTCCTCATGAGGGAGCAGGAATTTTGAGCGAATTAGATCCTCATACAGCCCTGATTGAATCAGGCGCTCATAATGTTCTTGATAGCTCTGTTGAACCTGCCGGTATAGAATTCCTTCACTGGTAAAAACGAAGCCGCTAGGATCTCGAAAAGAAGCAGGATTAACTTTGCTCACTGCCGGCACTTTCGTTCTTATTCCCGCCGGTCCTGGAGAAGAAGGCTTTGATGTTTCGCCAAAACATTTTCAAAGTAAAGAGGACGGCGAAGAAACTCGCAACGAGCAACTGCAGGACATAACTTCCACTGCCAGGATCGATGTAAGCTTCTGAATCTTTCGCTATCAGCAGCAGAAGAAGGGACAATAATAGAATCAGGTGTTTCACTAGAATCTCTCCAAAACGTCCTATGATACTACAGAAGGCGCGATAAATCGCGAAACTACTTTTTAGGTACTTGCTGGACAAGCTCAGAGTCAATTTTGATGACAACTTCATCACCCACAACAAAGCCACCCCCTTCGAGAGGACTATTCCAGGAAACTCCGAAGTCCTGACGATTCAATTTTAGGGATGCCTCGACTCCGAGTCTTGAGTTTCCCCATGGATCCTTTACGGGCCCAACAATCGTTACCGGGAAAGAAATGCTTTTTGTCACGCCGCGGATCGTTAAATCTCCGGTTAACCAGATCTCATTTCCCTTTTTCTCTGTTTTTTTGCTTGCGAAAGTGATTTCAGGGTATTTTTGCACATCAAAAAAATCCGGGCTTTTTAAATGCGTGTCTCGTTTTTCATTGTCCGTTGACAGACTTGCAGTTTTGATCGTCCCATTCAAGCTGGAGTTTGAAATATCTTTGGGATCATAAGCAACGACGGCATCAAACTCTTTGAATCTTCCACTGACTTTACTGATCACAAGATGCTGCGTCGTAAAGGTCACCTGACTGTGGTCTTTATCCGGCGCGAACGTATCGGCTGCAAAGACAGTCGTGACGAACAGAAAAAGGAGTCCGACTGAAGTGATAGACACTTTTTTCATAGTTCCTCCATTAGAGTACTGAGGGTTAAGAGTTAAAGGTGTCTGTGCAATTTGTCAAGGGCGGGGAGAGTGAGTATTTTGGGTGAGCGGCACGGGGATCCGGAACAAGATTCCGAATCCCCGCACTTAAGCTGCTGTAATTTCTATTTATGGAGCCGGTTTTCCATGGCCTCCGTTCAGACCTTGATGCGGCAAAGCGTAAAACGGAAATTCGGTAAGGTAAGACCGGTCATTTTGGTTCACACTGTCGCCTATGCCTGCAGCGGGGTTGCCGACAAGGATTAGGCTAATGATGACGTCACTTACATCAACCTGAGTGTCTTTCGGTGTTGCCCCACCGCCAATCTTTCGGCCGTTGGGAAACTGAGAGTCCGTTGCAACGTCAAGACGGAGCACGTCTCCAGTTTTACCAGCCTCAATCGGAACATGGTGACAACCTGCTGCGGGTATATTGTCCAGGTTGATTACTTGCAAAATATCCACGCGTCCACTTTTCAGGGTGTCGACTGTTGCTTGAGGTACGCCAAGTGCGCGATAGAGTCCAAGAAATTCGATATCACGTACCAGAATAGGATTCAAGAAGTAGCCTGCGAAATTGGCAACGTCCGTCAAAGGAGTTGTTCGCAAAAACTTGGTCTGATCTTGAGTTCCAATCAATCCGGCGTTAACAAGGGGTAAACCTTGACGTCCCACCTGCACCCATGGACCTCTTTCTGTGTCCATTCCACTTTTCTTTAGAGTCCGGTTTTTTCTGCGGCTTGCAGAAGCCCAGACGGAAAGAAGTGTATCGTCACCACAAGTTCCGTTATGCGGGATCGGACCTCCCAAAACTGTGGTGGTGGGCACTTCGAGAGCCATTACATTTAAATTGAAACCGGCAAATACATCTTCCCCTTTAGATCTGCGGCCGCCCGGAAAATTTGCCAGGTTGAGAATATCGAAAATTCCTTTTTCATCCAGTTGATATGCATCATCCATGACACCCACAAAAGCGCGTCCTTCAGAACCCATATCGCAGATGAAACTTTGGACGAACTCTTTGTTGTAGAGTCCATCTTCAAACTGGCTGGGATTGTTCCCATCATATCCCGTGAATGGTCCCAGACCATAAGCGATCCGGTCCGTGGCCGGACCAACATTGGGTGGTGCCATCCTGCAGTTGTTGCCGATCACGCTTCTCTGTCCCCCCGCAATTTTTGTGACTGTATAAGTGATTTGCTGCCCGCTCAGCTGTACAAGAAGTTCCTTGCCGCCCCCCGGAGGCAAACTGAGATCCGTAATATCGACGCGTGTTGGTTTTCCACAATTGAGCTTAATTTGATAAGTTACTTCATCATCGAGAGAACCAATTCCTCTCGAGATGTGAAACTCGTAAAGAACGTTACAGCCTAACCGTGTTTGCTGGTTCCCCTGTCCAGGTTCATGCAATCCGTTATAGCCGGCTGTCAGGTAAAGTTTCGAATGGTCGCCATCCGATACCCATGCATACATGTCGGTGTTGTCGACGGCAGGGTCCTCGAGAATAGCTTGAGCCTCCCGATGGCTTGAGGCTACGGTGGGAGTGGCGAAGCACAGCGCTAGCGCCATTCCAACGAGGCCTAAAAGAAAAATCTTCGTTCGCATTTGTTCCTCCTTTTTACGGCGTTTGCCGCTAGCTTTTATACGGAAAGGAGGCGTATTTTGGATTGAGAATTAACCGCCAGGGCGCCAAGGACGCCAAGAAATGAGGGTTTCCGGGTTTCATGGGGTGGCTCCTGCTATACTTAGAATAGTGAGATTTATCATCCTAATTGTTCTTTCTCTTTCCCTGATTTGCTGCAAATCGGATAAGAAGCCGGAAAAAACACAGGAGGAAACAGCCGCTGAGGCCCTACCGGAAAACATAGGGGATAAAACTGCTCCTACGGCAATTAAAGCTTATAAAGGAGCGAAAGAAGTCAAAAAAAGAATAGATTCTCAACGCCAGGAAGATTCAAAAGTGCTGAAGGAATCAAACTAAAACTATGCGATATGTACTCACAATTTGCTGTTTGGTTCTATTGATCGGATGCAGTGCTCCACACCCGAAGCTGACGGAAGAAGAAAAGCGAAGGCAAGAAGCAGAAGAAGCGCGTGATCAACCCAGAGAGTATAAGACTCCGGATGGAGCCTTCGGGACGAAAGACTACGCAAACGAAGCCAAAGAATCCACTGATCGGGATACAAGAGAATTGGAAAAAGCTGCAGAAGAAGCTCAATAACAATTACTCCAATGACCTATTCAGACAAGATTCCTCTGGGGCGAACAGGACTGCTTGTCAGCAGAATGGGTATCGGTTGTTCGTATGGAGTGGACACTTCCTCACTCATCGAAGCTTTTGAAAAGGGTATCAACTACTTCTATTTTGGAACTGTACGCCGCGCCGCCATGGCAAAAGCCATTCACGAGCTTGCGCCTCATCATCGAGACGCACTGGTCGTTGCCATTCAAAGCTACTCACCATGGCCAGGAATACTCCGGAAAAGCGTTGATATCGCGCTGAAGAAGTTACATCTGGAGCACGCGGATATTTTGATCCTTGGGAAAATGGATAAACCGCCGACTCATGAATTAGTAGATGAAATCCTGCGCATTCGCGATAGCGGCAAAGTGCGCTTTCTGGCGATATCAGCGCATGATCGTTCCCGCTTACGCTCCTATATTGACATCGGCCTGTTTGACATCCTGATGGTTCGCTATAATGCCGCGCATACGGGCGCCGAAACGGAGGTGTTTTCTCATCTTCCGGCTGAAAATCGTCCCGGCGTTGTTTGTTATACCGCGACTCGCTGGGGTACCCTTTTGAAAAACGTGTCGGGAGAACGAACCGCCGCGGCAAGCGATTGCTACCGTTTTTGTTTGCACGAGCCGTCAGTAGATATATGTCTCAGCGGTCCCAAAAACCGCAAGGAAATGGAAGAAGCGCTTCGAGTATTGCACTTGCCACCAATGTCGGCAGATGAACTGGCCTGGATGCGGCGCATCGGCACAAATGTCTACAATCATCATGCCCATACTTTCCTCCTCCGTAAACTCATATTTGATTGAATTTATTAACCGCCAAGGCGCCAAGGCGCCAAGATTTAGGACAATATTATTCTTCGTATTCCCTGTTTAAGTTGTGGAACGTTGAAATTAATCAGCAAGCCAAGTTGATGTCTTGTTGCTCTTAAGTAAGAGATTACCTGGGCACCATGTATTGGTGCCAGTAAATCTACTGCTTTCACTTTAACAATGAGTTCGCTTTCGACCAACAAATCGACGCGATTGCGCGCGATCACATGAGATTTGTATTTTAGCGTCACGGGATATTGCCTGACGAACTGAATCTTCTGCAATTTAAGCTCAATACAAAGTGCTTCTTCGTAAATTATTCCAGGAAGCCAGGTCCGAGACACCGATGAACCTGAATAGCAGCACCGATCACCTTTCGCACGATTTCGTCAAGTTGTCTACTTGGTTCCTTCTTCACCATTTATCCTCCTCTTGGCGCCTTGGCGCCTTGGCGTCTTGGCGGTTGTTTTTAAAAAAGGGCCGGCTGAGGCGGGGTTCAGCCGGCCGCTCCGCAGGGGAAGATCTCATCGATCTCCCACCATTTGCCACTTTTGATTGCTGTATTTCCAGAGCGTGATTCGCGCTGTCGGTCCATATAAGACAACTGCGTACATTCGTTTCTGTGAATGACAGGCCAGGTATAAAGTGCCCGAAGAAGATTGACCATCGGGTGAAAACGAAATGATGTTGGATTTCCCAAACTTTACCGGATCGGTTACATCCAGCTCTCCTTTTTTCGGTGGAATTTCAGGCGCACCCGTCAAAACCGCAGCTTCCATGTCCCCTGCTGCTCTTCGAATGGCAACCGGTCGATAAAACGGAGTGTCCGTTCCCTGCTGGATGTCCGCAGTGCGGATTCCATTTTGATTTCCATCGGAGAAGAATGAAAATCGATAACCTTCCGGAGTCTGTCCGATCAGAATTCCGGTATAACAACGCTCCCGGAACGCTTTCCATCTGCATGTTTCCAGAGAGCTGGCGATTTCCCGCGCGAAATGATCAAAGTCCAATTGCCGTTGTGTGGCAGTTAAATTCGTTGTTGTGAACACAACAAACAGGCCGATCAAACCGACCACCACCAGCAACTCCAGCAAAGACATGCCGCGCATCAGCTTTTTCCTCCCATTCGGTTGAAGGAAACTCCCTCCGCCAATTAGCCGGAGGGAGTTCTCCCTCACATCAGGGCTTGAGGACCCTGGGTTTCAGCGTGTGGGTGGGATGTAGGGCTATTTGACCGTGATCAGGTTCTTGAGTTGCTCGAACTTTTTTTCACCAATTCCAGGAACGGCCATCAGATCATTCGGCGTTTTAAACTGACCATTCTTTTGACGGAAGTCCAAAATCTTTTTTGCCAGGGATGGGCCGATTCCTGGAAGCCGTTCCAGTTCGGCTTGCCCGGCTGTGTTGATGTTGATCACCGATTTCCCCGTTTCCTTTGAGGGCGATGCAGCTTGCGCAAACCCCAGTTGGTTCAGGGAAAAGATAACCAGAACGAGTACCAATAAACTTGTTATTTCGCGTTTCATTCATTTCCTCCTCGCAATCTCATTTCGCAAAGTTGATGCCAATTTCACCGGAACGATTCACAGAGAAGAAACTTAAGAATGGTTCCTGTCAGGACGCGGAGAATGAATCACCCTTTGAGCGTTGTAAAAGCTAAAGCCTTGCGCTACTATGTCTTACACGTGTAAACGCAGGTTGATGGAAGGGTGAATCAATGATCAGTCTGGCAAATAAAACGGTGTTGATTACCGGTGGATCCCGCGGCATCGGACGTGCCGCGGCGATCTTGATGGCAAAAGCCGGGGCCGATATTGTCTTCAGTTACTACCGGAATGAGCAAGCTGCTGAGGAAGTCGTTGCGGAGATCGGAAAGGCTGGACACCGCGGCATCAGTGTGGCCGGAAACATAGCGGAAGAGAGTCATTGCCGGGAACTGGTCGATACGGCCTGCAGAGAATTTGGAAAACTGGATGTGCTCGTTAATAACGCAGGTATCTGGACATATGCTCCTATCGATGAAATGAAAGAAGATGTATATCGCGAGACGATTGACATTAATCTCTCCGGGCTAATCTACGTGACTCGCTATGCAGTTCAACAAATGAAGAAGCAGGGCCAGGGTCGCATCATCAATCTTTCCTCGACAGCAGGTCAGCGCGGGGAAGCGTTTCATTCACATTACGCTGCCACGAAAGGAGCCATCATTTCGCTGACAAAATCCTGGGCAACTGAGCTTGGGCCATCCATTCAGGTCAATTGTGTGGCGCCAGGTTGGGTTGATACGGACATGAGCTCCGGTCCACTTGCTGATCCTGAACAATACAAACAGATCGTATCCTTGATCCCCCTTCGCAGAGTTGCCACAGCTGAAGAAATTGCAGGACCCATTTTGTTTTTGGCGTCCGACCTCTCCAACTTCATCACGGGCGAGATTCTAAATGTGAATGGAGGAGCCGTTTTAGTAGGTTAGTTCCAGTAGGAAGGCTTGGGTTTTTCGCGTTTTTTGAAGAAGAAAATCAGGACGAGTCCCACGACAAATCCACCAATATGCGCCCACCATGCAACTCCCCCTTGAGCCGGAGTCGAGGCGGCAAGAGCTCCCTGAATGAACTGCCATAGAAACCAGAAAAACAAAAATACAACGGCAGGAATCTCCATAATCTGAAGAAAAATGAAAATGGGAACGAGCGTCAGAATGCGGGAATGAGGATACAGCATAAAGTAAGCGCCCAGCACACCGGCGATTGCTCCGCTAGCGCCCACCATGGGAATATTCGAATTCGCTTGAAGAAAGGTCTGGGTCAATGCTGAACCGATTCCACACAATAAGTAGAAAAAGATGTAAGCAACATGCCCGACGCGGTCTTCTACGTTATCTCCAAAAATGTAAAGGAACCACATGTTTCCGATTAAGTGAAGCCACCCTCCATGCAAAAACATGGAAGTAAAAACCGGGATCACCGCATCGGCGAGATTGTTTTGCAGTCCCCAGAAAAACCGGATGGGAGTCAATCCGAATTGATAAACGAAGGCTTCCATTTTTCGTCCGAGCGAAAATTCGTAGAAAAATATCAAGATGTTGATCACGATGAAAATCGTGTTCACGACCGGATAAGTCTTCGGACGAATCGTATCCCGTAATGGAAACATTTTTCTTAAAGTTTAAGAGTTCAAAAGTTCAAAGGTTTAGATCCATTTACGGTGGCGGAAGTAGCTGAACAATCCACCACCGACGATAACCATGACGCACAGCACAACAAAATAGCCATATTTCCATCGCAATTCCGGCATATCAGCAAAATTCATTCCATAGATTCCCGTGATCACAGTTAACGGCATAAATATAGTAGTGATTAACGTGAGCGCTTTCATCACCTCATTGAGCCGGTTGGATACGGTAGAAAGATAAGTTTCAACCATGGCGGTTGTTACATCACGAAAAGATTCCGTCATTTCAGCCATTCGATAGAGCATATCGTACACATCACGAAAATAGAATTGAGTTTTCCGCGTGATGAATTGATATTCATTTCGCGCCAGATGATTCATCACTTCTCTCTGCGGAAAGATCGTTTTTTTCAACTTTAACAATGTTCGTTTTAGATTGAGTATCCTGCGCAAAACCGTTGACTTCGGATCTTCGAAAAGTTCCTGTTCGGTCTTATCGAGTTCATCTTCGATCTCTTCCAGGACAGGAAGGTAATTTGTCACGAGAATGTCCAGAATTGTGTAGAGAACAAAATCGATTCCATAATCAAAAATCGGTGTATTTTCTTTGCAGCGTCTCAACACTTCGCTCACCGAACGCGTCTCTTTTTTGTGAAAGGTAACCAGATAATTTGGACCTAGAAATATGTCGAGCTCTTTGGGCGCAAATCCCTCGGCTCTGGTGCGGTCCACATCCACTCCGTGAATGAGCAGATAGAGATAGGTTTCGTAGAAATCCACTTTCGGATACTGAATATCGGCGAGGCAGTCATCAACAGCCAGCGGATGAAAATTGAAATAACCGGCGAGGCATTCCGATTCTTCCTCTGTCGGTTCATTCAAGTCCCACCAGTAAAGATTTTCGGGATCAGATTGGAACTCTTTCCAGTTGATGTTTTCGTGAACGGTCAGACGTTTTGGTTTCTTATCGTATTCAACGACGGTGATCATAAAAGGCGGGCGCTGAGGTCATATTCACCGGCCCCAGTGATAGAAACGTTCAGGAACTCTCCCGGCAGAGCCGGATCACCATGAACTCGTACCACTCCATCAACGTCGGGTGCCTGGCTGTACATTCGCGCGAGCAAGCTGCGGGAATCTGCGCCATCAACGATCACGCTCATCTGCCGTCCGATCCATTTGCGATTCTTTTTACGTGAAACCCCGGCCTGGAGCGTCATCAACTCCTTTCTCCTGCGGACTTTCGCCGCGTAAGGCACTTTGGGTTGCACATTGTAACCGCTCGTTCCTTCTTCGTCGCTGTAAAGGAAAACACCGACCCGATCGAATTCAACATCCTGAACAAAATGCAACAAAGTGCTGAAGTCTTCCTCCGTTTCGCCCGGAAAACCCGCAATAAAAGTGGTGCGAATGGCGATATCCGGGACCGTCCTTCTAATATTGTCGATCATCTTTCTATACAGATCGCCATTTCCACCCCGTTTCATTCGGGCCAGAACAGGACCACTCGCGTGTTGCAAAGGCATGTCGATGTAACGACAGACTTTTTGTTGATCCGCCATCACGTCTAAAAAGGATTGGCGCAAACTGTTCGGGTAGGAGTACATGACGCGAATCCATTCGATGCCTTCCGTTTTGCATAATTCTTGCGTCAGCAGAGCCAGGCCATCCTGCAATCCAAGATCAGCGCCGTAGATGGTGCTGTCCTGGGAAATCAAAACCAGCTCTTTCACTCCCTGACGCGCGAGCTCCGATGCTTCGGAACAGATCGAGCTGATCGTCCTGCTTCTGTAAGCTCCCCGCATGGAAGGAATCGCGCAAAATGCGCACACATGATCGCAGCCCTCTGCTATTTTCAGATATGCATACGAAGAAGGAGTTGTTAGAATGCGACGCACTTTGCCGTCGTAAATGTATTCGGCCGGTTCCGCTTCCAGTCTCTCTTCGAATTGCTGGCCGCAGGCCTCAACAATCCGCTCGACATCATTCAACGACACAAAGTGATCCACTTCGGGGAGCTGGGCCTTCAACTCTTTTCCATATCGTTGAACAAGACAACCGGCAACGATCAGTTTTTTGTCAGGATCACTTTCTTTGAGTTGAGCGGCGCGAAGAATTGTTTCGATGGATTCTTTTTTCGCCGGTTCAATGAACCCGCAAGTATTGATGATTACAATTTCCGAATCCGCTGGATTGGCAGAGATCGAGTAACCTTTGTCGACTAGCTGCCCAAGCATGGCTTCCGTATCGACTAAATTCTTCGGACAGCCTAAGCTGATAACGCCTACTCTTTTCATGATTCTTTAATGTAACCACAGATGAACACAGATAAACACAGATAAAAATGTTCAAAATCTGCGTTCATCTTTGTTTATCTGTGGTTTTAATTTTTATGGATAAATGCGGTATAGCATCCGGGGGAAGGGAATTGTCTCACGAACGTGTTCCAGCTTGCAAATCCATGCCACAACCCTCTCGATGCCCATTCCAAATCCGCTATGAGGTACGGTGCCGTAGCGTCGCAAATCCAGGTACCACTCAAACGCTTCCTGGGGCAGATGATGCTCTTTGATTCGCTGCAAAAGGAGATTGTAATCATGGATACGCTGGCTTCCGCCGATGATCTCCCCATAGCCTTCCGGAGCCAGAACGTCCACACACAACGCGAGGCGCGGGTTTTCGGGATCCGGCTGCATGTAAAAAGCTTTTGTCGCTGCCGGATACCGGTGCACCATCACCGGACGATCGTAATTTTCGGACAATACTGTTTCGTCCGTGCCACCAAAATCGCTTCCATATTCAAAGGGGAGACCTTTGTCCTTCAAAAATTTTGCGGCCTCATCGTAAGAAAGCCGGGGGAAAGGAGGCTGTATACTTTCCAGTTTTGTAATGTCCCGTTCGAGCGTCTTTAGTTCAATTTTGCGGTTTTCAAGAACACGTTGAACGATAAAACTGATAAACCGTTCCGCGAGCTCCATGATGTCATGCAATTCTGCAAAAGCCACTTCCGGTTCGATCATCCAGAACTCCGTAAGGTGCCGGCGCGTTTTCGATTTTTCCGCGCGAAAAGTCGGACCAAAACAATACACTTTTCCGAGCGCCATCGCGGTGGCTTCGCTGTAAAGCTGTCCGCTCTGTGTTAGATAAGCTTTGCCTTCATCAAAATACTGTGTTTCGAATAGTGTAGTAGTCCCTTCGCACGCTGCCGGAGTAAAGATCGGAGCGTCCACAAGAGTGAAGCCTTCCTGGTGATAGAAATCGCGACAAGCACGAATGATTTCGTCGCGAATCCGGAGAATTGCATGCTGGCGAGTGGAGCGCAGCCACAGATGACGCTTCTCCATCAGGAAAGCCACGCCATGTTCTTTCGGTGTAATCGGGTATTCTTCCGCGATGCTCACGATCTCATAGGACGTGACATCGAGCTCATAACCGCTGGGAGCTCTCTTGTCCGCGCGCACTTTGCCATGAACAATCAAGGCGCTTTCCTGCGTGATGCGGTCAAATTGCTGAAAGAGATCGGGGGAAACCGTATTTGCGACGACAACTCCCTGAATGTAACCGGTGCCATCCCGGATTATCAAAAACTGGATTTTTCCGGAGGAACGTTTGTTGTGAAGCCATCCTTTGATGGTGATTTCCTCGCCTTCATGCCGGCTGATTCTATCAATGTAAACTTGTTTCATAAGTCCTTTATTTTACCGCAGAGAACGCGAAGAGCGCCGAGAAGAAAAACTCATGCTGTTCTCTGCGTTCTCAGCGTCCTCTGCGGTGAAAAACTATGCGAGTTCGGGAATATGAGCACACAATATTCGCTCGAAACCTGAATATTCAGGCAATTTTTGAAAATGCTGCTTCACATAGGAAAGAGTAAGCTGCACAAATTGCAAATAAAACTCCCGTTCCATAATTGTTGTCTGATAGCCGAATGTACCGAGAGCTTTTAAATTCCTTTGCAGGCAAACGCGAGGATATTCAAAACGCTCAATCCTGGCATCCGGGTGATAAGTGAAAAACATTTGCTCGAGGCGCCGCCGGAACTCAGGCGAATGTTGAATATACGAATCGTAACAAAGTGATGCAAGGTCATACGTTACGGGCCCAAGCCTGGCATCCTGAAAATCAATCACATAGACTTCTTCGCCACACAGCATGAGATTCCGTGAATGGTAGTCGCGATGAGTAAAGACTCGCACATCAGTAGCTATCTCGGTCGCGAGGGTCAGAAAATAGGATTGCAGCTCGGTTGATTCCTCTTCCGTAAACTCGATCTTGCGGAGGCCTTCCAGGAAATACTTTCGAAAATAATTCAATTCCCACAGAAATTTTTCTGTGTTGAACGCGGCCCCCTCTACCGGCGGCAGATTCTTGATTTGATGAAGATAATCAAGAGATCGTAAAAAAAATCGAAGCCGTGTTTGCTCGTTCCATAATGAGTTCAATTCATAAAAAGTGAAATCGCCCAGGTCTTGCAAGAACACAACCCCCCGTTCCGGTTGCAATAGATAAATCTCGGCCAGAGGAACTCCCGCAGAACGGAAGAGCTCATAGTTCTGGAGATATGGGAAATTACTCTCCTGATAAGGCTCCGGCATCTTCATCAGAATGAGAGATTGTCCGGAATCCCCTTGAATTCGAAAATAAGAACGTGAGGATGCATCGCCTGTGAGTCTCGTACAAACAAAACCGGATGGTGTTTCCTCCGGCAAATTGTACGCGGCTACTGTTTCGATTGAATTCAGATACACCTCCATGGACGCGACAGACGCGCAACGCCAGACGCGACAGATGCTATAGGTACCAGGGAAGGATACCGCGGGCGAGTGCTTGATTTCGAACAGTACCAGTAACGGTAACATCCCATCCGATGATGGAATGTTCTACTCTCACGCCGGATTCAATACGGGCTCCATCCATCACCAGGCTATCAATCACATCAGCACCTTC
The DNA here is from genome assembly GCA_022616075.1 of bacterium. Classification (NCBI taxonomy): domain Bacteria; species bacterium. The sequence goes on along the minus strand of JAKEFK010000002.1, from coordinate 14,603 downwards.
TTCAATTGTTGCCTCAGGAGAGACCATTGACAGTTGCGCTCCCTCCGGGATCAGCTTTTCGGGCAGCGGTTGGCGCACTAGTTCCAGGCTTGTTCGAAGATATTCGCGCAGATTTCCCATCTCCTTCCAAAATCCATGATAAACGAAACCATAGATTTTTTTGTCTTTCATGATACCTGGATAAATATCGGTAAAAATTCCGGTCTTTTTGCCATCGGGAATATGCTCCAGAATTTGAGGACTGACGACCTGCAATCCCGTGTAATGATACGATTCTCCGGGACCAGATCGAAATCCGGACAGCCTCAAAAGATCTCCTTGAAAATATAAGCCACCATAGTGAGAGAATCTCGCGTCTTTCATAATGACAAGCGTGATGTCCGCTTGCGAATCCTGATGAAAACTCAAGACCTCTTGAAGTGGAATATCGGTTAACATATCGCTGTTCATCACCAAAAACGGGTCCCCGTCCAGCAAACGGGCCGCTTTTCGCATAGCACCGGCTGTACCCAGAATTTCCGGTTCTTCGGAATAGGAAATCCGAATGTTTCCATACTTGTTTCCGGCGGCTTCACGAACCGAATCCGGCAGCGAATGCAGGTTCACAACGGCTTCCTGAATTCCATGAACGGAACAATAGTGCAGCGGGTAATGAATAAATGGAATATTCAGAAGTGGAAGGGTCGCTTTGGCGCGGAAAAATGTAAATGGGCGGACTCGTGTCCCGAGACCGGCTGCGAGAATGAGCGCTTTCATATTAAACAAAGTGGTGCGGGCGTCCCGCCTGCAAACTTCGCAGACGTGACGTCCGCGCTACATTGATTAAAACACCATATATGGCTCTTGGTTGCCCGTTTTTTGACACCATCGATAATACAGTGTTGCGTAGCTCTGAGTGATGTAATCATCCCGGTTATAGCCGAGTTTTGTGGCAAATTCATGAATCCTTAAGATTTCCCCTTCCAACTCAAAAAAATTTCCAATGGGAGTTTCATCGATGCAGATATCCAGATCGGCATTTTCCAACCTGTAAACCGTACGGTATTTTTGATACCGGAAAGTAATTTCAAAACCGAGCCTAAAAAGGATTTCCTTCAGGTTATTCGAATTCATTATTTCAGATTCAATCTCTTCCCGTTTCTTTACGCCATCAGAAACCTCGGGCACACCCTTGAATGTGAGTATGGCTTTCCATTCTTTAAAAGGAGGTTCCGGTGAAGCCATGATTCTCAGGCGCAGCAGCATACGCTCATTCGCGAGGAATCGTTCTTGCCGGTCAAACAGAAAGTTGTCTTCCAGATGACGCTCTTTCAGTATCGAGGCGTTTAATTTGCGTACCTTGTTGTTTGCCTGGTGCAGATCGGTAATTGGAAGTTTGATTTCCGTTTCATGCATAACTTCTCAATTTTAACCGCCAAGGCGCCAAGTTCGCCAAGAAAAAAGACAAGATATATCTCTTGGCGTCTTGGCGGTTTATTTCAATCAAAAAATCGATATCTGAAGATCCAAAATAATGCTGCGAGGCCGTCCCGCCAAGTAATTTTTTTACCTTCCCGGTATCCACGACCATAATAAGAGACCGGAACTTCGTAAATACGGAAACGCTTCCGGGCAACTTTCGCGGTAAACTCAGGCTCAAATCCAAAACGATTGGAGCGAATCCGTATGGCCTTCTGGACTTCACGAGTAAATGCCTTATAACCGGTTTCCATATCAGTCATATTTAAGTCGTTCAGCATGTTCGCCAGCAAAGTCAGGAAGCGGTTGCCAAGGGAGTGCCAGAAGTACAGGACCCTGTGCGCTCCTCCTCCCAGAAACCGCGAGCCAAATACAACATCCGCTTTTCCGGATTGAATCGGATCCAAGAGCTGAGGGTAGTCGGAAGGATCATATTCCATGTCTGCATCCTGGATGAGTAGAATATCACCCGTCGCGTGCTGCAAAGCTGTGCGGATGGCTGCTCCCTTCCCTCTGTTTTTTTCATGCAGCAGGACTTTGACATTTTGATCCATCTGTTTCAGCTCTTCTGTTGTACCGTCACTCGAGCCATCATCCACAACAATGATTTCCTTGTCATAAGGAGTTGACTGCACCCGTTCAATTATCTGACGAATCGTTTTTGCTTCGTTGTAAACAGGGATAAGGATGGATAACAACATTATTGCAAGAAGTGGAAAATATGATGCACCACAAATTCAAGCTGTTCTGCAGTCAGTTCAGGGTAAACCGGCAGTGCAAGGGACGTTGTTGAACATTCTTCGGCGTTGGGAAAATCACCGGCTTTGTAGCCAAGCTCAGAAAAGCAAGGCTGTAAAGGGAGAATCAATGGATAGTAGATCCCCGTGCCGATTCCCTGGTCCGCAAGATAGTTTTTGAGACGGTCCCGGTTTTTACTTCGGATGACATACTGATGAAAATTAGAAGTATTCGCGGCATCGATCACAGGAATTTCGAGAGGCAAATCCTTCAGACGTTCATTGTAATAGGCGGCATTGGCTGCTCGCTTCTCATTCCACTGCTGCAAGTACTTCAGTTTTACGCGTAGAACCGCCGCCTGCAGCTCATCGAGCCGGCTATTCGTGCCGATAAATGAGTGATAGTAGCGTTGCGATTCCTGTCCGTGAGCTCTTAGCATTTTCAGTTTTTTTGCCAGTGTTTCGTCACTCGTTACGATCATTCCTCCATCACCATAAGCGCCCAGATTCTTGGTCGGAAAAAAGGAAAAACATCCGGAAATCCCGATCGATCCTGCCGGTTTACCGTTTCGCATGGATCCAATCGCCTGGGCCGCATCTTCGATTACAGGAAGATTGAAAGGCAACAGTTGTTCGATGGAGCAACATTGACCGAACAAATGTACGGCCAGGATGGCTTTTGTTTTTGCTGTGATTTTTTTTCCGACTTGTTCGGGCAAGAGATTGAATGTTCCCGGATCAATATCCACAAAAACGGGAACAGCTCCAATCCAGGAAATCATTCCGCCTGTAGCGAAGAAGGAATACGCGGTGGTAATGACCTCATCGCCGGGACCGATCCCCACTGCGCGCAAGGAAAGAAGCAGGGCATCGGTGCCACTGGCACAACCGACAGCGAAGCTCGTCTGCGTTAACTCCGCGATCCTGCTCTCAAGGGAGCGCCCTTCCTCACCGAGGATAAATTTCTGGCTGGCCAGGACCGACTCAATCGCTTGATGAATTTCGGGCTGAAGATTCAGGAATTGAGCCTGTAAATCGATCAATGGGACCTTCATCAGTGGACTGAAAGTACCATATTCCGCATGAACTTACAAACTTTTCTCCCCCCGCGTCACGATCACAAAAATTAACTATTGAGTTCTAACTTGCAGTTTCATATAATTAGTTCACCGCAGGTGACCTGCACTTATTTTTTGAAGCGATTTAGGGGGTCGATGGTTTTGGTTCGTCAGTTGATTTAATTCCTGTTGCCCTTATACCTCCCCCCTCAAGGTCCCTGCGGTATATTCATTTATAATCGTGGATCGTGATCTTAATCGTAATCGTAATCGTAATTCCTAATCTCCTCTCCTAATCCTTCCTCCATATATAATGTTTCTCCGTGTTTCGTACTGTTTTTGCTATAACCCTGTTTTCCTTGTCTGTGTTAGCGGGCTTCGGTTCGGCGAAACTATTTTTTCAGGATTTACCGCGTACAATATTTTTCTGCAGTGGCCTTGTGGCGATTTCTGTTTTTTCGGGCGGTCGTGGCGGAATCAATAAGGGAAAAGAGCAGGGCGAATCGAGAACGCTGTTCATTCTACTGTTGGTTTTAACTGCAGGCGCGGCGTTCTGTATCCCGTTTTTTGCAGGCCGGAATTTTACATCCCTGAATCTTCCTGTTTACTTTCGTTACATAGGAACACCCGTGTTTCTTTGCGGTCTGATCATTCGCCATATCTCGATTCGCACACTGAAGCGGCAGTTCAGCATTTACGTTGCGATTCAAGAAAATCATCAACTCATCACCACCGGGATCTATTCGCAGATACGCCATCCGATTTATCTGGGAGCTGTTTTAAGTTTGATCGGATTTGTACTCGTATTCCCCACCCTCTTGGGGTTTATTTTTGTTGTCATTTATTCTATGCTGTTGACTCATCGTATGGCGCAGGAAGAAAGGCTGATGTTGAAGCATTTCGGCAGTGTTTACGAAGAGTACAGCTCAAAATCATACCGGTTGATTCCCCATATCTACTGATGGTGAAAAAGGAGAATCTGATGGGCGACCAAAAATACTTGAAGAATCTGGATAAATACATTGAAGGGAGTCGTGTGCATTTTGTAGACATGTTGGGTCAGCTGGTTGAGATTCCAACGGTCAGCATGGATCCAGGCCGGAAAGGCGATATGCGGCGCGGAGCGAATTTAGCAGCAGAATATTTGCGTGCTTTTGGCGCTGAAGCAACTGTGCATGAAACAAGTGGAAATCCCGTAGTGGTTGGCCGCTTTCAAGTTCCGGGTGCAAGGCAGACTCTTACCGTTTATAACCACATGGATGTTCAACCCGCACAAGAGCCGGAATGGGTGCGGGAACCTTTCGTTTTTGTAAAACAGGATGGCCGCTATCTGGGTCGCGGCACAACCGATGACAAAGGGCCTGGTCTGACAGCGCTGCTAGGCGCCCGATATGCTGTGGAAAATGGTGTGCCTCTGAATATTCAGTTCATCTGGGAGCTCGAAGAAGAAATTGGTAGTCCGCACTTTGAAGAATTCATGAAAGCCAATGCGGCTTCGTTAAAAACCGATTCTGTTCTGGTTTCCGATACGATGTGGATTTCACGGAACAAACCGGCCATTCCATACGGATTACGCGGAATGATTACGGCATTGATGGTTTTACAAACTCACGAAAAGGACACTCATTCGGGAGTAACCGGCGGAGCCGCGAGGAATCCGCTGGGTGAATTATGTCAGGTTGTTGCGCAATGTTACGATGCAAAAACAGGAAAGGTAAAGATTCCCGGATTTTATCAAGACGTAAAGGCAGTCAGCAAAAAAGAAGTGGACAGCTTTTTATCTTCCGGCTTTGATATGAAAAGGTGGAAACAGGTTTACAGTTTCAGGTCTCTTCGGGCAAATACTGCGGTGGATCTTCTGAAACGTGTTTGGACGATGCCCACCTTTGAAGTGCATGGTCTGGTGGGAGGCTACACAGGTCCTGGTGTGAAAACGGTTGTTCCGCCACGCGGGGAGCTGAAGTTTAGTTGCCGCCTGGTTCCCAATCAGAAGCCCGAAAAGATCTTTAAGCTGATCAAGAGTTATGTGAAAAAACTAAATCCGGATGTCGAAGTCATTCTAGACGCAAAGCTAGATCCCTATCTCGGGGATCTGTCCGGAGATCATATCCGTTGCGCCATAGATGCCATCGAATATGGTTTTTCGCGCTCTCCTGCATTTATCCGTGAGGGTGGCTCCATTGGCGCTGTTGTGACAATGCAGCGGTATTTGAAAGCACCTATTATTTTTATTGGACTCTCGTTGCCGGAGCATGGATATCATGCGCCGAATGAGAATTTTGATTGGGTTCAGGCTTCCGGAGGAATCAAAACATTTGCAAAATACTTCGCTAACGTGGCTGCACTTTGAACCGCCAAGACGCCAAGGCGTCAAGTTCGGATAAAATATGGTGAATATTGGAGAATTTGTAAGTCGTTTGTCAGCGATACCGGAAACGGACTTCACGCTTGAGAATGTCCTGACCTTTTTGCGCTCTCATCCTGTCGATATTGCGACGCTTGCTCCGTATCTCTACTTTTCTTCAGAGCATTACACACGGAATCTGATTCATAAAACGCCGTTGTTTGAGCTCATCGCAGTCTGTTGGGACAAGGGACAAAAGAGCGTGATCCATAACCATCGTGATCAGAAATGCTGGATGGCTATCCCGTACGGACGCCTGATGGTTCACAACTTTACTCTCATACAGAAGGATATCTCCAGACATTTCTGTGACCTCAAATCCAGCGTTCAGTTCGAGCTTAGTCCGGAATCACCCGGAGAAGTTGATCCGGAAGAACCGGTCCATCAGGTTTTGAACCTTCCTTCTTATGATTGCAGGGCGGTTTCTTTGCATGTCTATTCAAAACCATTCGACACTTGCGAAGTGTATGATTTGAAGAACAAGTGTTATGAGGATATGCCGCTTGTGAACACCAGCGAATACGGCGTTCTTAAAATGGATATACAGGCGGAGAGAGTAAAGCTGGCTTAGCAATCCAACGGGGGGACTCATGAAGTTGCTCGCTGCTGCGATTCTACTGATCATTTGCTCTAGCGCTTTAGCGCAAGAAGCAACGCAAGAGCCGGAGCAGAAGCTCTTTGAGTTTCATGGGGAATTCAAAGCCCACTACCGGTGGTCGGAAGATTCACGGTTTCCGCTCCAGTTTCCATTTCCTCCTGAATTCATTCCGCGCGGTCAAACATCCGTTTTTCTACGAACGGTCTCGCCAGGCTCTTCCGTTGAGGTCAGCGCGTTTAACCTGATCGTCGATCTTACTCCGGCCGATTTGATCACCGGCAGATTGCGCGTTGCTGTTATCGATCTGTATAACCGGAATCCAACAAGCACCGATCAAACGGTCAATCTGAAAGAAGCCTGGATGCAATTTGGAAGGCGCGCAGATTTCCTGAAGGACGGTGATCCGACTGCATTGTACGTGTTGTTTGGGAAAGCTCCAAAATTCGAAAGACAACCGGACAGAAACCTTGAAAGTTACGGATTGGTCTCCACGGCGTTCAATAGATTTGAAGATCACCAATTTCAGATCGGTGGAAGTTTTGGAGAACATCTGTACTGGCGCACGCAGTTTTCCACGGGAAATCCCGTCTTTTTTCGAGATCCGAATGCGTTAGCGGGCGACAATGGCAACGACGATTTTCGCTTTCCGAATCCCGATCTACATCTCAATTCCGGCTTTCCCATTCTCTATGACGCAGAAGTGGAGGATGTAAGTTTTGAAAAAGCGGAAATTGGCGCCGGACTCGGCTTGCGCTTTTCATCCGAAGACAAAACGAAAGGTGTCGATCTACTGGGTTTTTATTACCAGCGTGAACTCGCAGAACGCGCTGACTTAAGAGGCACATTCTATGGCGGGGATCTCGATTTGTTGGATGGAACCGGCGGGATCGGACTTCCCATTCGTGGAAACGATAAAGAGGAATATGGCGGAAATGTGGAATTCCAGTGGCAAAATTTTCGCGTCTTCTTTCAAGGAGTCCATCAGGAAGTTGCTGGGCTGAAACGCGATGGATACGAAGTAGAAATTTTATTCCGGGCCGGCTTGCCGCTTGCGTATTCCGCAGGTGGAAAACAGTTATTCACATTTCTTCAGCCGGTTTTTCGCTTCAGCATGCTGGATAATGGTTTCATTTCAGATCCCCGGTTTGTTGCGCCAAGTACAAAGTGGGATTGGAGGAAATATGATCTGGGTGTGAGAATCGGAATCATCCAGGGGGTCGATCTGACAGCCGAATACTCCTTTCATGATATTACCGCCGCGCGTCCGGTTCATGCTGATGAGTTCCTGATCACCCTACGCGTCCGTTTCTGATAAACAAAGTAGCGCGGACGTCCCGTCTGCGCAGCTTTCCCGCAGGCGAGACGCCTGCGTTACTTACCAAACCTTGCTTTAGCGTAGGCCAAAAACGCTTCTTCGGAACTGTTCTCGATCTTGAAATCGTAGTTTTCCAGAAACTTTTGGCCGCTCGCAACCCATGGATAGCGAATGAAATCCAGGATAGAAGGAGGAAAGGGAACCGCATGCAAGCTCCATAACGCGCGCAACGTTGGATAGATCAAGGAAGCCGGAACCCAAAGGGATGGTTTCTTCAAATGCCTCACGATGCCGCTATATTGGATAGTTCCGTGCCCGGTAACGTTATACACACCTTTCGGTTTTCGATTCACGGCCCAGGCAAGAAGCCTTTGCAAATCCTGTTCATGGATGAATTGCATCGGTGGATCAAACCCGCGCACTCCGATCAGAACCGGAAGCTCCGTCATTTGTGTAACAACGTTTCTTGTATTGGGCCCCAGAACAATCGGCGCCCGAATGACAAACATCTCCTGATTCGGATTCTGCGTCATAAATTCCAGCATGATGTGATCGACTTCAGCTTTGTATTTTGAATACAGATAGCCGTGATGCCCGCGTCTTGGATAACTCTCATCAAAAATTTGCGGATTATCCGGATGCGGTCCGTACGCCGTTGTGCTGCTGAGATAAATCAAATACGGAACATGAGCTTTTTGAATGCATTCAAGGATGTTCCGGCTTCCTTCGACATCCACATCGTATTCGAGGTTTGGTTCGTGCGTGGGATTGAACACCCAGGCGAGATGAACGACTGTGGTTACGCGGTTCTGCTGAAGGAGAGTTGCAATCTCAGAGGAACGCACATCGAGTGAGGAAAAATGGATGCCCTCCGGGTTCTTTGAAGGACGCACATCGATGCCACCTAGCCATTCAACGGCAGGATCATTCTTGCAGGCTTCGATGAGTCTTTGAGCAAGATAGCCCGAACAGCCAGTGATTAAGATCCGCTCAGCCATGGATTAATCGTGGATCGTGATCTTGATCGTGATCGTAATCATAATCCTAATCGTGAGTCGCTCGATCATGATTTACGACGGCGATCACGATCACGATTACGATCAAGATCCACGATTACAAATGATCCATCAACTCAGCAAGCGAAACAATCCGGTCGGGATGATCGGGAAAGCGATTGTAGCGGTCGAGATGCAGTGAATGGATTCCGATTTTTCGCGCGGCCTGGTAGTCCAGGTAAGGATCATCACCGATATAGATCACCTCCTCAGGCGATAACCCTGTTTGCTCCAGGGCAATCTGAAAAATGGTTGGATGCGGTTTTTCGTATCCGACGATAGCGGAGATGACCATGGTTTCGAAATAGCGGGAGATTCCCAGTTGATCACATAGGGACGGAAGGCGCGAATCCCAGTTGGAAACGATTGCGAGTTTCAGACCACGATGTCTCAGTTCCTGCAGCACAACCGGTACTTCTTCATAGAGACGCCAGCAATCTGTCTCTGCAAAACGGCGATAGAGGTAATCGAAGAACTGATCGAAATCCATTAGGTGAAGATGTTCGCGAAAAACTTCACGAACAAGATACTTCCACCAGTCCCGTTCCTTTTCATATGTCAGCCTGTGTCCTTCATTGGAAACGAGAGGCGCTGTCAGCGTCCAGAGTTCCTTGAATGATTTTTCAATCGCATCATGAGTGACGTTCAATCCAAAAACTCCGGCCGCCTCCGCGTAAATGCTGCCAACAGAAGGATAGACGGAAAGCAGAGTATTGCCTGCATCAAAAAAGATTCCTTTGAATTTATTCAAAGTCTTTGTAGACGAATTTTCCATCGATGACTGTGCCCACAACTTTACAATTTTTGAATTCACTCTGGATCGGGTCTTCTGAAAATAAGACGAAATCCGCGAGTTTGCCAGTTTCCAGACTTCCCCGTTCCTGAAATTCGCCGGAGGCTGCAGCGGGTTGTATTGTATAGGAAGCAATCGCCTGTAAGGGAGTGATGGTTTGCGCGCGATTCTCCCAGTTGGAACGGTGAACCGCAGCGCTCAGACCTTCCAGCGGGTCCGGATTTTCAATCGGCGCATCCGAACCGAAAATCAGGGTTGCTCCTGCGTCGCGCAGGGATCGCCACGCATAAGAGGTTTCGGATCGTTTTCCCCAGTATCTTTTTGCCAGCTCATAATCGGAAATCGCATGGTGAGGCTGCATGGATGCGATGATTCCGATTTTCGCAAAACGTGGTATGTCATCCGGATGGATAAGCTGAGCATGCTCGATTCGCGAACGAGCCGAAGGCACGTTCAGGAAAGCCGCATTCTTTTCAAACGCATTCAATGTTTGACGGTTCGCGCGATCGCCGATCGCATGAACAGCAACCGCAATTCCGTTCGACAAAGCCAGATGGATTTTTTCCGACAGCTCCGCCTGAGTGATCGTATCCATGCCCACGGTTTCGGTTTCCTGAAATGGCTCGAGCATCGCGGCGCTGTGTGAGCCGAGCGTTCCATCGCTGAAGATTTTCACAAAACCAAAACGAAACCAATTGTCTCCAAGACCGCTTTTCAATTGTACTTTTACCGCTTCGTCCAGCTGACTCAGGGGAATCGAGTGAAAGACGCGCAATTTCAGCTTTGATTCCGCCTGGAGATCTTGCAAGTCACCAAAAGCTTGATTTCCATCTGTGCTGTGAAGTCCTACAATGCCGCGCTCATGCAATCGCCATTGCGCTTCCAGCAATGAACGTCTGCGCGATTCAGCATCTGGTTTCGGAACGCTTGCAAGCACCAGCCCAACTGCATTTTCACCAAAAATGCCATCCAGTTCGCCGCTTGCGTCTGTGCCGATGTATCCACCTGAAACTTCAGCGTCTTCGCTTAAACCGGCGCGTTGCAGAGCCGCCGTATTTGCCCACAGGAAATGACCGTCCCGGCTGTTAAGCGCCACGGGTCGATCCGGGAAAATTTCATCCAGAATTCTTTTATGTGGAAAGCCATCAAACTGCTCCCTGTTCCATCCTCTACCTCGAATCCAACCGCCGCAAAGTAGCGCGGACGTCTCGTCTGCGCAGCTGTGCAGGCGGGACGCCCGCACCACTTTTCTTCCGCTGGATGCTCGCAGCACGGCTACAACTTCCTGCGCTGTGCGGCATGGCTCCAGATTGATGCGATCCAGGCTCCACGCATAATCCAGTAAATGCAAATGGGAATCAATGATTCCTGGTGTTATGGACTTCCCACGCAGATCGATGACCGTTGTTTTCCGGCCGATGAAACTTTTGCCACTGCCGCGCCCTGTTCCGACAATACGATTACCCGATATGGCAAGATAGCGAAATGGTTTCGCATGAACTCCGGAATAAACCGGACCGTTTGTCAGTAATAAATCCGCTTTCATGTTTTAACCGCCAAGACGCCAAGAAAATTTTTAGTCTATTAATCCTTGGCGCCCTTGGCGACTTGGCGGTTCATCATAATTTACACAGGGTTTTGAATGCCATTGGTATTTCCCGCAAAGGTAGCACAAAATCAACAATGCCCGCGCGGATCGCTTCCTGCGGCATACCGAAAATGATTGCGGTTCGTTCGCTTTCCGCGATCGTGATACCACCTTTCGCTTTGATGCGCGCCAATCCCTGGCATCCGTCATCGCCCATTCCCGTGAGAACTGCGCCGATTGTTTTTGCCCCCGCCTCATTCGCAAGCGATTCAAACAGCAGATCCGCGGAAGGATGATAACGCGCCCCTGGTAGTCTCGGGCTGATCTCGATGCGGAAACCATTCCCTTTTTTTCGAACCAGCATGTGACTTCCGCCGGGAGCTATGTAAACATGGTGTGATTCCAGCATTTCAGCATCTACCGCCTCTGTCACGCGCAAACCGGTATGTTTGTTCAGGCGTTCCGCAAACAGAGCCGTGAACGTGCGTGGCATATGTTGCGCAACCAGGATCGGAACGTCGAATGTCGCAGGTAAATCGCGAAGAATCGATTGAATTGCGGACGGTCCGCCGGTAGAAGACGCAATCACTATTGCAGATGGTTTTTGGAGAGGCACTCCCTTCAGCAACGTTTCTCGCATGCGTTGCGCTTCCATCTCCATTTTTTCTCTTGTCTTCCTTTCCTGGAACAAAGGAACCGCAAGCACTTTTTCAATCAGGTCAGCTTTGATGTCTTCCAATTCGATGGAGGGATGAGGCGTGGGTTTTACAACAAAATCGAGCGCTCCGAGATCCATTGCCTTGAAAACACTTTCATCTGCCTCCTGGGCGGATACAACAATCACCGGCGTGGGGATCGTAGACATTACCCACCGCAAGAAAGTAAACCCATCCATGTTGGGCATTTCCAAATCGAGAGTGATCAGATCGGGCCGGAGCCTTAAAACTTTTTTTAAAGCGTCCTGGCCGTCTGTGGCCGTATCCACGATTTGGACATCCGGAATGTTTTCAAGAATTTTTGTGATCACCTTTCTGCTGAAGGCTGAATCGTCCACTACAAGTATCCGGATCATTTTTGATACACCATGTCATTTGTTAAATGCCGCAGTTTGAAACTGGTGGTCAAGTTCAATAACGACTCAGAATGGCCGAGAAGGAGGTAGCCACCTTGCCGGAGTTTGTGAAAAAAGTTTTCAACGATTTTCTTTTTGGCTTCCCTGTCAAAATAAATGATTACATTCCGGCAGAAGATCACATCCATTTCACCGAAAACACCGACCCGCCTGTCATCGAGCAGATTCAGTTTCATGAAAGTTACCATCTGTTTGATTTCATCATGAATTCGATACTGGTTCTCATTTGTTTTGTCAAAGTAGACACATTTGACCAGATTTTTCGTGGAGCGAAAGGAGTTTTCTCCATAGATTCCCCGCCGTGCTGCATGAATCATCTTTTGTGAAATGTCACTTGCGAAAATTTCCACATTCCAGTTTTGCAGTTCCGGGAGTTGCCGGCAAAGAATGGCAACGGTATAGGGCTCTTCACCAGAAGAGCAGCCTGCGCACCAGATGCGGATGGTACGGAACTGCTTTCGTGCCTCCATCAATTGCGGAATGATTTCGTTTGTGAAGGCAAGGAGCTGAGGTTCTTCGCGAAAAAAGTAAGTTTCGTGGGTTGTGATCAAATCGAAGATGACGTCCATTTCGGTTTCGCGATTCGGATCATAACGCAGGTAGTAGTAATATTTTTCAAACGAATCGAGCTGAAGAGACAGCAGGCGTGGTTCGAGCCGCCTCTGGATCATAAATTTTGCGGATGGGTCAAACCGTAATCCGCTGCAATTGTGGATCAGGTCCGTGAGTTGCCTGTACGTGTTGTCGTCGAGCGGAAAATGATTCGTTTCTAAGCCCATTACTCAAAAATTTTTTGAACAATATGTCGCACGGCGGGAGCGCAGGTTGCTGCGCGTTGAAGGATTTGCTCTTTCTGATAAGTACGGGAAACCAAAAACTGATAAGCGCTATCGGCGAGCGCAGGGTCGCGCAAGAAGTCAAAAATATCATCGGGAAAATCGGGTCCTTCAGATTTTTGAAGCGAATTCAAAATCTCCCTTCGCACACTTGCGTCATTGTCCTGTTGAAGCCTTTCCACGAGTTTCTGTTGATAACCGTCGGGATGAAGTTGATCCAGTGAGCGAATTGCAGCAACACGAACATTCCAGGAAGGATCATTTTCCAAGAAAAAGAGAAGGCGTTTTCGAACTTGATCCGAATCAAAGCAGGAGAGCGACTCGCACGCGGCCGCGCGAATTTCCGCGTCCGGATGATTCAAGTAAGACAGCAAAAGGTCGCCGTTCCCCGGCTCTTTTGAATTCCTGAGACATCGGAGGATTGCGGCCTGGCCGATCGGATTCTCCTGTTGAAGCTGTTGTTTGAAAACCTCAGCCACACTTACATTCTCCACCGGGAGACTTTTGTAGATGGCAACGCGCACCCACACATCCTCATCGGTCAAGCTGGATAACAAAGCATCCGTGACTTCAGGGGAGGAGTATGCGGCGAGAGCAGCGGCGGCATATTCGCGGGCCCGGGCATCTTCATCAGCAAGCGCTGCCATTAAGGTTTCTCGAAATTCGATCCGGATGTCGCTTCCCATCTGTTGAAGCGCTTTGCGACGCACCAGAGCATCTTCATCTTTGCTCGCCTGTAAAAGCGGAATTGCTGGCTTTTGTCGTGCGGGCGACTCGCCCGCGGGGTTTCCTGCGTACGCATCGAACTCATTCCAGAACAGCGCTTGCTGCGGTGGAGTTAAAACTTTGTTGCAGATCCTGGCGATGATCGACCGGTCTTTACGGCGCAGAACTTCAGGTTGTGGAGCCTCCAGAATTTCGGTGAGGGCCCCAAGAGCGTCACGATCCAGCTGTTCTCCTTCGGCGGGCACGGAGGCCCGCCCTCCAAAGAGTGATCCAAGAAGTGCCTGGTACGCGGTTGGATGATGGAATTTCCCCAGGGCCGACACGACTGCTCTCCTGCAATAAGGCGATCCCAGCAGCGGAATAAGATGCGGAAGCAATGCTTCTTCCTGCATTTCACCTGATGCTTCGATGGCCTGGAATTGATACCACAGATTTTTGTGGTGCAGCATTTCCACAAGGTGAGGAATCGAAGAAGGATGACCGATTTTGCCGAGGGCTACAATCGCAGCGGAAACCAGATTTTGTTCCGGATCCTGAAGACAATCCATAATGAAAGGCAGATGATTCGCGTCCCGTAAATCGCCAATGATGCTTACCAGAAACATCCGCACGTCTGCATTTTTTGACTGCAAATGAGGCTCTAGAAAAGGCAGGATTTCGCGTCCGCAGCGATTCAGCGCATCCAGGGCGGCATTTCTTTTCCCGGCGTTAGTTTCTTCGTAGAGCGCATAAAGAATTTCGGGAATGACTTCGGCTCGGTGGCTGGTCAATAAAGCTTCGATCGCGGCGCGACGCACGCGCCAATCGGAATCCCCCATCAAATCTAATAGCGTAGCTCGAACGGTCGCGTCGAATGGATGATTTTGCAGTTCCCGCGCCGCCGTCTCGCGATCGTCCACATCA
>JAKEFK010000001.1 GCA_022616075.1 bacterium | reverse complement strand
TCAATGCCGCCAGAATGGCGGCGCTCATTAGAGGAGCGCCAGCCTCCAGGCTGGCATAAATGACCGCCGGCATTCTGCCGGCATGGTTCGTTTAGAAAATCGTTCTCCTCGTAGATGCGGAAGCAAATGTAGAAACTCAAGTGCAGGCTGGAGACTGCGCTCCATCAGATGCTATGTGCGTCTACTTGTTTGCAAATCGTAGGCGGCGCGGATCAGAGTGCGCTGGGAAAAGGGGCTGAAGACCAGCGGAGGCACGCACGCCATCAGAAAAATTCCGGGCACCTTGTTTAACAAGCCGAAAGGCGCAATTGCCCAGAATGAATCCAGAGCGAAGATCAGTGGAAAAACTTTTCGAAACTGAACCCCGCTGGAGATGTGATCCCACATGACCAGGAAGAGCATGTGAAGCCGGATCGCTATTCCAAGAACCGCAGTCAGGATGAACCCAACTGCCAGATACGAGGCAGCCGGGGCCCCCAGCAGCGTGGCAAAACTCGATTCCATTGCATCGGACCATCGCAACGCGCATAGATAGAAGACGAGATACATAAATTGCAGGGCGATGAACAGAGTTCGAGCGAGACCGCGCGAAAGTGAGTACTCTTTCTCTGTATGATCGCTGATCAGGCTTACTTGCGCTCCCTGGCGAACGAAGTTTAGATCCCTGATTAGGTCCTTCGCCTTTTGATAGCGCGCATTGGGATCTTTGCGAAGACATTTTTCTATGATCTGGTTTATGGAGGCGAGGAGCTTTGGATTCAATGCATCAGCAGCTTCCGGCTGAACCGTTAAAATTTGCGCGATCGTTGCAGTGATGTTTGTTCCGTTGAAAGGTCTGCGTCCTGTGGCCATTTCGTAAAGAACCACACCAAAGCTGAAAATGTCGGACCGTTGATCCACTTCCTTTCCGAGAGCTTGCTCCGGACTCATGTATTGCACTGTTCCAAGCAAGGTTCCGGCCTGCGTAAATGCATCGGTGCTGAGCTGATCGACGTCCGCGCGGCCACTCCAATCCTGTTTTGCCAGACCGAAGTCGAGAATTTTTACGTGATCTTGCGAGCCCAGCATGATGTTTGCCGGCTTTATATCACGATGAACAATTCCGGCCTGGTGAGCCGAGTGGAGCGCTTCAGCAATCTGAAGCGCGATGGTTAGAATGGCGCTATTTTCTGCAGGACCTTCACGGATTTTTTCCTGTAGCGTTTCTCCTTCTACATATTCCATCGCGATGAAATGAATCCCGTTTTCCTCGCCGACTTCATAAATATGAGTGACATTCGGATGGCTGAGTGTGGAAGCCATTCGCGCCTCTCGCAAAAACCTTCGAAGCCGCTTGGTGTCTTCGGCAAGTTTTGCCGGTAGAATTTTCAATGCGACGTTGCGGCCGAGTTTCAAGTCCTGCGCGCAAAAAACTTCTCCCATACCGCCTTCACCGAGCTTTTTTAGAATGCGATAGTGTCCAATCTGTTCCGGCATCTTTTAATCAAAGTAGTGCGGGCGTCTCGCCTGCAGATTACGCAGACGGGACGTCCGCGCTACATTGTTTATATCCATTTGTTAAACTTTTTTGATGAGATGTCTCAAATCCAGATTTCGTATTAAACGATGCAGATAGTTCGGATGCACACCAAGCAGTTTTGCTGCTTCCGTGAAATTTCCCTGCGCGTTCTCCATCGCTTGTAGAATGAGCTTCTTTTTGATTTCTTGAACACCTTCATGATAGCGGGAAAGATCTCCCGCGCTTTTGGATTCGAGTAACGATTCAGGCAGGTCTTCCGGAAGGATGTGGTCGGCATTTCCCAGCACCACGGCATGTTCAATTGCATTCTGAAGCTCGCGAACGTTTCCAGGCCAATCGTAATTCATGAGGCGAGCGCGCGCTTCAGGCGAAATCCCAATGATTCTTTTCTGAAATTTGAGTCCGAATTGTGAAGCAAAATAGGTTGCGAGCAAAGGGATGTCCGCCGCGCGTTCTCGTAGAGCCGGGAGTTGAATCGAAAGTACATTCAATCGGTAGTAGAGGTCGTCACGGAATTTTCCTTCCTGAATCGCGTCTTTCAGATCTTTATTGGTTGCCGCGAGAACACGAATGTTCACTCGAATCGGCTGCGTGCCGCCAACCCGCTCAAGTTGCCGTTCCTGAAGGACGCGAAGTAGTTTCGCCTGCAGCGGGGGAGTCAACTCCGATACTTCATCCAGAAACAGAGTTCCACCGTCCGCCACTTCGAATTTTCCTTTCTTTTGAGCAATGGCGCCTGTGAATGCGCCTTTTTCGTGACCAAATAATTCACTTTCAAGTAATGGCTCTGTAAGCGCTGCGCAATTGATCGCTACAAAAGGCTTGTTTGCGCGCGGACTCTTCTCATGAAGCGCGCGGGCGACGAGCTCTTTGCCCGTGCCGCTTTCTCCTAGAATTAACACAGTGGAGTCGGTTGGTCCCACTTTGTTGATGAACTGAAGGACGCCCTGAATCTTCGGACTCTCCCCCAGGATTCCATGGGATCCTTCTTCCTCGTTCCGCAGCTTCCGGTTTTCCTCCACCAGCCACTCGACATGTTGCAGGTTTTCAAAGGCGATGGAAGCAATGGCCGCCATGGCGGAAAGCAATCGCAAATGTTCTTCAGTGAAAGCTGGTGTTACAGGAGCCTCCAGATAGACCAACCCTTGCACGCTCTCGCGCAATGACAGAGGCGCAGCAAGGACCGATCGCGCCCCCGAATCAGCCAGGCTCTTGGCCTCAGCAAAGCTTTGAAGTACATCGTTCGAAAGAACCGATTCGCCTTTGCTCAAAACAAGATTGCCGATTGTGCGGCTGATCCGGACCTTCGAACGATGTTCCGAAGTCTTGTCCCATGCGAAAATCGAAGAGTAGTCTTCCACCGATTTTTCCGCAAACAGGATCGCTCCTCTTTGCGCCGGAATTGCTTCAAATACCAGTTCCATAAATCTGCGCTGCACATCGCTTGTTTTACGAAGAAGGTGAATTTCAGAGCTGAATTTCCACAGCGCGTGAGATTCAAATTCCTCCTTCTTCAAAAAAATGGTGGACGGTGCGAGTTTCTCTTCCCCTAAAAGCAATTCGACGGAATCCTGAGCTGCTTCACCGTTCACAAGAAACAGGAATTGAGAGCTGCCAACGTCGATCCGGTCACCGTGTTGCAGGATTCTTTCTTTAATTGGAACTCCATTTACGAACGTTCCATTGAGGCTATCCAGATCGAAAAGTTTGCCCTGATTGACCACGCAATGCTGTCGCGAAACCGCAACATCGCTGATGTGCACGGTGTTCGAGGCGTCCCGTCCTATTGTCATCTTGTCAACGGCTGGGAATGTTTCCCCTTTTAAAGGGCCGGTCAAAGCCACAAGTTTTGGTTCCATTTGCTAATTCATTAGTATAACGCCTTGCGAAGCAGCACCGCAGAGACGCAGAGATAGGGGAAAAAACTATTCTGTTCTCTGTGTCTCAGCGCCTCTGCGGTGATGCTAACTTCGAATATAATTCAAGGATACTCGGAGTTGCCGGCTTGGGAAAACTTACCAGAAAAGGAACCCCAAAAAGGTCCATTTCGCCACCACGTTTTTTGGATTCCATTCTTGAAAGTCTTGTCGACTGTCTACTGATCGTGCATCCCAATGGAAAAATCAAGAAAGTGAATAAGGCTGCAATCGACCTTTTGGGATACACGCCTCGTGAACTTTTAAGGAAGAACTTCGCGGAACTTCTGGGAAGCGAAGACCTTTTCAACATGATGACGGGACTGATTGAAGGTGGATCGCTCCATGAATTTGAGGTGACGTTTTTCACAAAACACGGACGCGCCGTTCCGATGAGCTGTTCCGGATCCGCTTTGAACGATAAAAGAGGGGCCATGGAGGCAATCGTTTGCATTGCGAAAGACATCACAGAACGAAAACAAGCGGATCAGGCGCTGCGTGAAAGCGAAGAACGTTTTCGATCCTTATTTGAGAACGTGCCGATCGGGGTCTACCGTATGGCACTGGATGGAAGGATTCTGAACGCGAATAGTGCTCTGCTGAAGATGATCGGTTATGAATCTGTGAGTGAACTGGAGGCGGTGGATTTTGACAAAATTGCATTGGAAGGAGGGTATTCGAGGGAAGAATTTAGAGCTCAAGCATTAAAAGAAGATGAAATGCGTGGCCTGGAATGCGTCTGGCGAACGAAGGACGGGACTTTTTTGTATGTTCGTGAGAATTCCAAAATCACTCGTGATGAAAACGGCATACCGCTTTATTTCGAGGGAACCATTGAAGATATCTCGGAGAAAAAGAGGATCGAGCAAATGAAGAATGATTTTATTTCGATCGTTTCGCACGAGCTACGGGTGCCTCTAACGGCGATTCATGGTTCTCTGGGATGGATCTCTGAAAATTCCACAGATCTCCCGGAACGGGTCCGGAAAATGGTGCAGATCGCCAATCGCAGTAGCGACCGGATGGTCCGTTTGATCAACGACATGCTGGATATCGACAAGATTGAATCCGGGAAAATGATTTTCTACCTTCGGCCGTTGGATGTGATGACGGTGGTGGAGCATACGCTGGAAGCAAACCAGCCTTACGCGGAGCAGTTCCATGTCAAACTGGTTCTCACGGGACCTTTACCCGGGGCGAAGGCGCACGGAGACATCGATCGTTTTATACAGGTGCTTACCAATCTTCTTTCCAACGCCGCGAAATACTCTCCTGCGTACGGAGTTGTAGGAGTCTTCTTATCCAGGAAGGATGGTTTTATCCGGGTTTCCGTAACCGATAGAGGTCCTGGCATTCCCGAAAAATATCGCTCGCGAATTTTTCAAAAGTTTGTGCAGGTTCCGGGTGCGGATACTCGTCAGAAGGGAACAGGACTGGGACTCAGCATTTCGAAAGCAATCGTGGAGAAAATGGGAGGCCAGATCGGCTTTGAATCCGAGCCGGGAGCCGGTTCCACTTTTTATTTTGATCTGCCGGAGTATAAGGAGTAGTGGCAGAGCATTCGCCAAGATGCATGAAAAGATTGGGCAACTTCAAATTTGCTTGAACCAGTATGAAATAAATTGTCATCGAGCGAATGCTCTGTTTTACCGCGATTGCTAGCAGAGCATTTTCTCACCGATAATATTTCGTGCTAGAGTCAACGAGTAGTTTTCTAATATGTCCATACAAGTAGGATGGAAAATGCTCTGCCACCACCTCATGGTGGTGACGCTTCTGTTTTGTTTTTCCACTCTATTTGCTGACGACACCATGACGCAGTACGAGTTGCTCGCGCCAGAGACTCACAAATTCGGAATTCGATACGATGTTTCTGCGCTAGAGCCCGGATCGACGGTTTACTTCAATATCATTCGGCCGGGAAGCGAAGCAAGCGACGAGAGAGTGGTGGATCGCGCCTCCGGCAAAGAAATCAAGTTCGAAACGTCCACCGGCAAGGAAGCCAAAGAGGCCGGTCAAGCCGAGCCGGATACGGATGACAAAACTCCTTTTATTAAAGTGCTTTTGCCGAGACCTGTTCCAAAAGATGGTGAATTCCGTCTGCGTATTTTTAAGACTTACAAAGACGCGAAGTCTTACTTTCAGCAGGGGGACAAAATCATCTTTGAGCGATCTCTTTCGATCAAACGAAATACGATCGTTTTGCCTCCCGGTTATGAGCTTGTGGAAAGCACGGTTCCTGTTATTGTGAGCACGGAGGCGGATGGACGTGTGAAAGTCAGCTTGATCAATGATCGTGATGATGAAATCGCAGTAAAGGTTGTCGGACGGAGGATAAAACGATGACATGCAAGGTAGCGCGGGCGTCTCGCCTGCGGAGCTTCGCAGACGGGACGTCCGCGCTACTTTGTTGGATTGCTCTGTGCATCCTTCTTATATCCTGTCATGTATTCGCGCAGGATTCGCCATTTCATCGCGCGGAAGATGATCGCGAGATTACATACTGGTTACAGGATCCGGCCACACACCAATTTCGTTTTTCTCATGATTTCAATATCACCAGAACGGGACAGAAGCATGCTCACAGTTTTGTTCGCAAAGGAAGCACAGTGTCGGATGACATTACGTTCATTGATTTGGATACAGGCAAAACCTTGAAAACCAGAAAAAGCACGGGCAAAGCAGTAAACGCGCTCGGTTACTATCCGGAAAAAACGGATGAGGAAGATGTTGTTGTGGAAGGAGCATTGCTGACGCAGGTACGGGAAGGCGGTTCGGTTCGCATTCGCGTGATGGAAACATATACAGATGCACCCCGCTATTTTTTGGATAAGAACGGTGAGCTGGTCTGGGATCGCACCTTCGGAAGGTCCCGCAATGTGTTAAAACTTCCTCGTGGATGGATGCTTGTCTCGTGTAACTTTCCGGCCATCATCAGCGAGGATGAGGATGGATTGTTGACTCTTCGTCTCACCAATCCTCGCAACGATGAGCTCCACATAGTTGTGCGAGCGCGGAAAAGGAAAACTTAGGATAGAAACATGGAATTTGTCGACCAGAAACAGCAGGTCATTGCGTGGATTCTCTTATGGATGTGGATTGCCTTAACTATTTTTATTTTTTCCTACAAAGGCACAAAATCTGTTAAAGTGTATATCATCAATCTGTTACTTTTGATTGGCTCTCTTTACTTGTTTTTTGTAAGAGAATGAGATCATTCGCAAAAGAAGGACGGGGACTCTAGAACAAGAGGTTTACGTGGGGGCACCGAATCAACGGATGCCCCTACGATTCAACCTGGATTCCCACGTCAGACGCGAGCGCTTTGCGGACCACTACGCCGGCGATCGCAGCGTCCTGGACGCCCACACCGGTTAAATCGCAGAGTGTAATCTCCGTCTGGCTCATCCTGCCCGGGATATCACCGCTCACCACTTCTCCCAGTTCCCCATCAATGTCTTCTTCTGTTAAAACTCCCGCGGCGACCGCGTGATGGATTTCACCGAGTCGCAGGCATTGCGGAATACTGTCGGCAAAGATCCGATCGGCTCGTTTTAACACAGAAACGTCCAGTTCCTGTTTTTCCGGATTATCCGATCCCATGGCCGTTATATGGGTTCCCGGTTCAAGCCAGTCCCCAAAAATGATAGGTTCGCGACTGGGAGTGGCAGTGATCACGATGCAGCTTCCGCGCACCGCTTCTTCCGCACTGGATGCCGCCACGATCTCCCCGCGGACATGCTCTTTCATCTCCTTCTTGTATCGTTCGACATTCGCAGAATGGTGATCATAAACCATCAAGCGCTGGAAAGAACAAACGCGGCTCAGTGCTTCCAATTGAAATCGCCCTTGCGATCCTGCGCCTATGATAGCCACCTGTTCCACAGAATTCGGAGCCATGTACTTTGCAGCTACGGCCCCGGCGGCGGCTGTGCGAAGCTCAGTGAGATAACAGTTATCCAGCAGTATGGCAACCGGGAATCCGGTCTCGGAACTGAATGCCAGCATCATTCCTCCCGAAATGGGAAGATCCTTTTTGCGGTTTTCCCAGAAACCGGACGCAATTTTGACAACGTAGTCGCGTTCTCCAAAGATGTATCCCGCCTTGATATGAACTTCCCCTTTTTGGTCGGGCACATCCAGTTGAATTACGGATGGTAGCGAAGCCTGTTTCATGGAATAGGCAATGAAAGCTTTTTCCACTGCGGCAATTGCTTCTTCGATCGTAACCGCCTTGCGAATCTGTGCTTCATTTAAGACGCGGATCGCCATATCATTTTCCCCTTATGAGTGATTCACCACGGAGTCACGGAGGTCACGGAGATAAAAATGATCCTTATTTTCTCTGTGCTCTCCGTGACTCCGTGGTAAAAATTCTATCTTCCGCTGAAACGCGGCGGCTTATTTAGCCATTGGCTCTTTTAGCTCCACCACCAGAACGTGGCATTCGTTTTTGCCGGTATTGTGACCGCTGTGCGATAGCGCCGGGAACCAGACCACATCATTTTGTTTGACCGAGGCTGTCTCCGACTTGCCATCTGCGCCTGTAAATATCAAAGTGCAGTCGGTCATAGCATAACCAAGATGATCCGGATGAGAATGCATTGGGATTTTGCCATCCGGCTTTAACGTTACATGGTGAACTCGGACGCGATCGTTCTCAAATAGCTTCTTATAACTATCGGGCGCAACAACATTTGGATCTTGCGCCCATACGAACGAAGTGAAAACGAGCATGACTGAAAAAAGGAAAAGCATAGAACGAAACTTCATAGTCCCTCCTGTTGGATTCGGCATTGTTGATGAAGATAAGTCCATTCATTTTACATGGAGCTAGCGCCCTGAAACAAACCGGATCTCTTCTAAAATAATTTTGCCAGAAATATTTCCGGTCCATTCAAGATTGTTGTTCACGACAAAAAAATTGCGGCGGATGCAAAGCGGAACAAACGCATTCGAGTCCATGGCGATCTTCATGCTTTCATTCAATAACAGACGTCTTCGTTCTACTTTCATTTCGCTCGCGCTTTGTTCCAGGATGCGGTCGAGTGTTGGATCAGAAAACCCGGAGAAATTTAGCGCTCCGTACTCTCTGCCCTGTGTTTTTGTATGAAAACCGAAGTAAAGTATGTCACCACTGTCCTTTACAGGAAAGGTCCATTGTACAAGGTAAGCAGGGAGCTCCTGCGCTTGCAGCAAACCGTCTAGTTCCGCCCATTCCAGCTCGCGTTTCTCCAGTTCTATGCCCAGCGGTTGCAATTGCCGGACAAGGGGATCCGCAATCTTACTGCTGCCTTTTCCGAAGTACAAAAACTGGCGAAAACCATCACGAAAGTTCGACTGTGCGATTATCTCTTTAGCTTGTTTCAAATCCTGCCGGGGAACCATCAGGTCTGTGGAGTATCCAAATACTTCCGGCGGAACCAACTGATTGCTTCTTTCTGCCAGACCGAAGAATGCTTCATTGATCAGTAGTTGCTGATCGATAGTCAGAGCTACTGCTCTGCGCACTGCAGGATCGGAAAAAGGATTTGAAGAATCCTTCACGAGAAATCCG